>CAZUXW010000006.1:0-83961 GCA_964624625.1 uncultured bacterium | reverse complement strand
CCCCTGGCCAGCGGCATGTACTACGCCGTCGTGACCACCAATGCCGGCAGATCCATCGGCAAGCTGCTGATTTTCCGGTAATTATTTTCATTTGTCATCCTGGTGTTTTTGATAAAAAATTCCAGGTTGAAGTTGAAAGCAAGTTCGACGTTAAAATGTTGATAGTTTTCGGTTAAAGCGCCTTTGTTTCAGGCCCATATCTTCTTGACACCCCAAAAACATCTCGTCTAAAATACGCCTTGTTTTTCAAGCCTTGCCGCCATTCCACCGCCTTAATGGGGTGGATTTTCTTTTGTTAGCATTCCAAATTTCCATGGGTTTACGGAGTTTTTGAATGACCTCTTGCGCCAAGCGAAATCGTTTTTTCCCCCTGAACGTCATCGCTTTTTTCCTTTCCGGGGCCAATGTTTTTGCCGATCCGGAATTGTCGTCCGCGGCCACCGCCAGCTCTTCCATTATCACGGTGGGCTTGGGTCTCTTCGGGGTTTTGGCCCTTTATGTCGCCTACTTAACCCTGACCGCGTTGAAAAAAGCTTTTCAGGAAGCCTCAGAGGCCCGCAAAGACGCCGCCGCCCACGCCTCCCATGATGAAACGCCTGGCGGATCGAACCTCCTTACTTTAACCGGTTGGTTTTTCGCTTTCTTTACCGTAGTGGCAGCAGGATCCCTTCTCTTGGGTTATTTCGGGATAGCGGCCGGGACGGACATTGTTTTCATGAAGTCCGCCAGCGCCTTGATCATCGGCTTGGGCTCCATCGCTTTTGGAGGGGTGGCCCTTTATCTTTTCGTGATGCTCTTAACCTTCACTTGGAAGGCTTTCCGCGGGGACGCTGAGGCGCACCATGGCCCCATGGAAACGGCCGGCGTTGGGGTTCCCCTCAACCCCGAAATGACCCGGCGTTCTTTTCTCTCGCTGCTGGGATGGGCTTGGGTGGCTTTTACCGCCGCCACTATGGGAGCCTTGAGCACCATGCTCCGCTTCGCTTTCCCGAACGTCACTTTCGAGCCTCCCTTGAAATTCACCGCTGGTTTTCCCGACACCTATTCGATCGGTGTTGATGAAAGATTCAAGGATGGGCACCGTGTCTGGATCGTCCGGAACGCGCAGGGCTTTTACGCCCTCTCGACCATTTGTACCCACCTGGGCTGTACCCCTAACTGGCTTTCCGCCGAGCAGAAATTCAAGTGTCCCTGCCACGGCAGCGGTTATTACGATACGGGCGTCAACTTCGAGGGGCCGGCGCCGCGTCCTTTAGAGCGGTTCCAGATTTTCCTGGGTGATGACGGCCAGATCGTGGTCGATGAAAGCGTAAAGTTCCAGCAGGAGCTGGGCCAGTGGGGCCTGCCGGGGTCTTTCTTGGAGTACAAAGCCTAACTTCAGCCGGCAGCCGTTAGCAAAAGAGAAACAAGGAGTTGAAGCATGTTGGATGGTTTGAAAAAGAAAATCGAAGAAATGAAAGCCAACAAACCCTCGCCGGAAGCCATAAAAAACATGGTGGCCGAGGGGCAAATTTGGAAATCCATATTCCGCCACGGTTATCCTGATACCCCTCGTAACCGCATCATGGCGGTGCTGTCCAACGTGTTCCTTCATTTACATCCCGTTAAGGCCAGGCATTCAGGCGTCAAGATGAGCTACACCTGGTGCATGGGCGGGTTATCCTTCTTTCTATTCCTGAATTTGACCGTCACGGGCGTCCTTTTGATGTTTTATTACAGACCCACCGCTGAGTACGCCTATTACGACATCATCGCTTTGCGTGAGCATGTACCGTTGGGAATCATGCGGGAACTTCACCGCTGGGCGGCCCACGCCATGGTCATTTCGGTTTGGCTCCATATGTTCCGCGTATTCATGACGGGCTCCTACAAGCCGCCCCGCGAGTTCAACTGGGTCATCGGGGTCGTCCTCCTTCTTTTGACACTGCTTCTTTCCTTTACCGGCTACCTGTTGCCTTGGGACCAGTTGGCCATGTGGGCCATCACGGTCGGGACCAACATGGCCCGTGCCACACCCTTTATGGGTTATGAGGGGCCGGGAGCCTCGATGATCCAGATCGGCGGAGTGCATCTGGTGCATGGCGGTTCGGACATTCACTTCGCCTTGTTAGGCGGGCACTTTGTCGGAGAACCAACCCTGCTGCGTTTTTACGTGCTGCATTGCGTGTTTATCCCCATTGTGGCGGCGACCTTGATGGCGATTCACTTTTGGCGGGTTCGTAAAGACGGCGGTATATCAGGACCGCTTTAATCTTTTAAAAGAGGAAACATGCATTTATTCGTCGAATTCATCAACGCGCTGTTCAGCCCGGTCACCTATTTTTTTGGTTCCGTCATCGGGTTTTGGGCGATGCTGCATTACCGCGAGAAATGGTCCGAGCCCTCTTTCGCCCTGAAACTGCTGGCGGGAGTCTTGGCGGCCTTGGGGTTGGCCATGTTCAACGACCATTTCCGGGAAATCTCCACGAAACCGGACAACGTGCCCATCTTCATCATGGTCTTCTCCGTCGGTTTTTTTACCTGGCTTTCCTTCCGTCAAGCGGTCGTGAACGACCGGCGGTTGGCCCAGGGGCAACCGCCGGTCGAAAAGGAAACCTCCGATAAAAAAGTTTACGTTTGGCCCGATTTAGTTTACATCGAGTTCATCGCCACCATCGTCGCCGGTGTGGCCCTGCTGGTCTGGTCCCTGTGCCTCCACGCCCCGTTGGAAGAAGCGGCGACTCCCGCTTGGACGCCGAATCCGTCCAAGGCGCCCTGGTACTTTTTGGGGCTTCAAGAAATGCTGGTCTATTACGATCCCTGGCTGGCGGGCGTGGTGTTTCCAACGCTCATCATCGTGGGCCTCATGGCCATTCCCTACATTGACCGGAATCCCAAGGGTGCTGGTTATTACACTTATAACGAGAGAAAGTTCGCCATCATCCCGTTCCTTTTTGGATTTCTCATCCTGTGGGTGACGCTCATCTTCCTGGGGACCTTCCTGCGCGGCCCAGGCTGGAACTTTTTCGGCCCCTTTGAGGAGTGGGATCCTCATAAAGTCCTGGTGTTGAATAACGTCAATTTGTCCGAGTATTTCTGGGTCAAGCTGCTTCGGATCGGACTCCCGTCCCAAATTCTACTGCGGGAGCTCCCGGGCTTCCTGGCCGTTGGGTTTTATTTCGTCGCCCTTCCGCCGCTCTTGACCAAGAAGATCCCTTATCTCCAGGGACTGTTGGAAAAGCTGGGGATCATCCGTTATGGAGTCCTGATCAACCTTATTATTCTGATGGCCTCCCTTCCGATCAAAATGCTTTTGCGCTGGGCATTCAACCTGAAGTACATCATCGGTATACCCGAGTTTTTCTTTAATATTTAACGTAAGGATCGAACCTTGGCGGACTTTAAAGACGAGAGAGCTTATAACAGCCACACCTTGACCCAGTGGTTCCTGGGGTCGAGCGTGGTCCTTTTGATTTGCGTGGGCTGGATGGCCTACAAGGACTACCACCGGGACTGGAAGGGCTATCAGCGCACCTTTATGAATATGGAGCGCGCCAGGACGAAAGAAAAGCGCAACGAGGCCAAGGCTGATATCGACATCAACCAATATAAGCAGTTGCGGGCGGACCTGAAGGAAGCCAATATCGCGCTGAAGGCCCATAAGGGAAAACTCGGCCAGATCGCGTCCCAACAAGCAAAAATGGACGCCAAAATTTACGCTGAAAATTCCAAGTACCAGATGACGAAGGCCAACGTTGACGCGGATAAATTTGAGTATTCCGAGGGCCTCAAAAACGGCAAGAACAACAAGAAGCTCAAGAAAAAGCTCGACGCGGAAATTGACGAGGTCTCCTCCCGCAACCAGAAACTGTTTGAGATGCGGCAGGCCCGTGAACAGCTCACCAAGGATATGGCCGACATCACGGCCCAGCGTGATGAGGTCCAATCCAAAATCACCAAGATGACCGCCGATTACACCACCCAGAAGAAAAAGATCCAGAGCCTTTCGCCTAACTTTTTCTTTTACTTCCGAAACGCCATGCTCCTTGACTTCATGTCGCCCACGATCCAGATCCAGCAGGTGGTCCTGAAAAACCTTCCGGAAGACCTCTATTTCGCCAAGACCATGAGGGTGGACCGCTGCATGACCTGCCATGTGGCTATCGATAAAAAGGGATATGAGGAAGCCAAGCAGCCTTTCCGCACCCATCCCCATTTGGACCTTTATGTCGGCTCCACCAGCGCCCACCCCATGGACAAGGTGGGCTGCACGATCTGCCACCAGGGCATGGGCCCGGCGGTAGATTTCAACGGGTGCGCCCATGTCCCCAACGACGAGGAGCAGGCCAAGCGGTGGAAGAAAAAGTTTAATTGGCAGGAGCCGGAAGCCGTGCAAAGCGCCATGCTGCCCTTGAAGTACACCGAGGGATCCTGCCTCAAGTGCCACGGCAATCAGCAGCATATTAATTTCGCTCCCAAGCTTGACCGGGGACGGGAGCTGATGTTCATCCGCGGCTGCGTGGGCTGCCATAAGGTAAAGAACATGGAGGACCTGACGAAGGCCGGGCCTTCGCTGATCAAACTCCGCGGCAAATTGAAAAAAGAATTCGTCGAGAAATGGGTTTGGTCTCCCAAGTCCTACAATCCCCAGGCCAAGATGCCGAGTTTCTTCAATCAATCCAACAACGACAGCGACAATCCCGACGCTTTCGCCAAGACCAAGGCGGAATTGCACGCGGTGGTCGATTATCTTTATGAGCATTCTGGCGATTACAAACCCAACGAAGCGCCGGGCGCCGGCAGTGTTTCCAACGGTAAAAAACTGTTTAAGGAAATCGGCTGTATGGCTTGCCACGGGATCGACGATGTCACGTCCCACCATGCGGACTTCGCCCCCGACCTGTCCTCGGTGGGAAGCAAGCTTTCCCCGGCTTTTGTTTACACTTGGATCAAAAACCCCCGGCATTTCAATCCCGATACCCGCATGCCTTCCTTACGATTGTCCAACCAGGAAGCGTCCGATATCACCGCCTACCTGATGTCCAAACGGAACAAGGATTTTGAGGAAGCCAACGCCCCTGAGGCCGATCCCGCTGTTCGGGACGCCCTGATCGTGGATTGGTTGAAGCCCCAATTGGGGATCAAGGGCGCTGAGGAAAAATTGGCGGGGCTGGATGAGCACGGCCGGCAAATGCTCTTGGGCGAGAAAACCTTGAACCGGTACGGCTGTTTTGCCTGCCATATGATCCAGGGATTTGAGACGGCCAACCGCATCGGGACGGAACTTTCCACCTGGGGCAGCAAAAGGGTAAGCCAAATCGATTTTGGATTTACCGATCCCAAGGATGTTCCGCACACCCATGAGGGTTTTCTGGAGCAGAAACTGAAAAACCCCCGTCATTTCGACAAGGACAAGGTTTCGGTGTTTTTTGACAAGCTTAAAATGCCGAACTTCTATTTAAGCGACGATGACCGGGAAGCCATCATTACCGCTGTGTTGGGCCTGACCAATATAACGGTTCCGGATGAGATGACAGCCGGCATCCACGGCAACGGCCCCTTGTTGGAAAAGGGCCGCCGCGTTATCGCCAACTACAACTGCAGGGGCTGCCACTTGATCGAGGACCAGGGCGGGAAAATACGCGCCTTGTATAAAGGCGAGGGAATTGACCTTTCCATGGCTCCGCCAAACCTCCGTAAGGAAGGCGCCAAGATCCAAATCGAGTGGTTCCATAACTTCCTCTTGAACGTCAAACCGATCCGGCCTTGGCTGCACATCCGCATGCCCAGCTTCCATTGGAGTGACGAGCAGATCAGCGCGGTCATCACTTACTTCAACTTGAAGGAAGACCAGACTTTCCCCTTCAAGACCATCTCCGTGGATAAACTTTCGGGCGATGACTTGACCCAGACCAAGGCCATGTTCGCTAAGCTGCAATGCCAGAAATGCCACATCTTCGGTGATAAAATTCCCGCCGACCTTTCATCGGCGGCGCCGAACCTTTTTAACGTCCATGAGCGTTTGAAGCCGGAGTGGGTGGTGGAGTGGCTGAAAAACCCGAATGACTTGATGCCCGACACCCGGATGCCCGGCTTTTGGGCGCAACCGGAGGATATTTCGCCGGTTCCGGCTTATTTCCATGGGGACTCCAAGAAACAGCGAGAGGCCCTGAGGAACTACTTGTTCAGCTTGGGCGGAGCCTCCACCGAGCCCGAGGGCGAGAAGGTCGCCCAGAAAAAGACGAAGACCAAAAAGCATTAACCGACCCTTCCGGGCCGCCATTGCTTTCGACGCCACCAAGGGTTAAATTGAAAATCCTATTTTTCCAGAGCCTTTCGTCCCCCTGGCATTGATCCAAAGGGGGATAGGTAGTTGTTGGGGAATCGGTCGGCCCAAAGGAGCCTTGGCAATTATCCTTTAAATTTTAATTTAAATTAATTGAGGAGAGGGACGATGAAATTAAGCAAAATCTTGGCCTTGTTGATGATGGCGTCACTGGTGGCGGTGGCAGGTTGTGGAAGCAGTGACGATGACGACGATATTTCCGCTGGGGGAAGCAAAGGCGGCAGCACCGCCGCGGCTCCTGCGGCGGCTTTAGGCACCGCTTCCATCTCGGGCAAAGTCACCTTAACGGGCAAAGCGCCCATCGCGGCCAAGATCGCTTTTGACGCGGATCCGGTTTGTAAGTCCCAGCACACGGGCACGGCCAACGATGAGACGGTGGTTTCGGACGCCAAGGGCAACTTGGCCAACGTATTCGTGTATGTTAAGGACGCCCCGAATACCGCCGCCCCTTCCACTCCCGTCGTTTTGACCCAGCATGGCTGTATGTACAGCCCCCACGTGTTCGGCATCCAGGTCAACCAAACGATGCAGATCGTCAATGACGACCAGACCTTGCACAACATCCATTGCCTGGCGGCGGTCAACGACAGTTTCAACGTGGGACAACCGACCCAGGGAATGAAGACCGAAAAGAAATTCGGCAAGGCCGAGGTGCTGGTGCCGTTCAAGTGCGATGTCCATGGCTGGATGCATTGCTTCGGCGGCGTGGTCAATAATTCCTTCTTCTCCGTTTCGGGAGCGGATGGAGGATTTAAAATAACCCAGTTGCCCGCTGGGAGCTACACCCTAGTGGCGGTTCACGAAAAATACGGCGTTTCGGAAGAGAAAAAAGTAACGGTGACGGATGGCGCGTCCCAAACGGTGGATTTTACATTCGCGGCTAAGTAATTTTCAGGACGTTCAGCCGTTTTTGATGGCCTCGGGATTCCGTCCCGGGGCCATCTTTTTTTGGCCAGAGGTTATTAAAGGATTTTTTCTTGAGCGAACCCAACCCAAAATTTAACCCCTGGCTCCACCGTTTCGCACTCCTCACCGCCGGTTGCACCTTTGTTCTCCTATTGGCAGGAGCTTTGGTGACCAGTACGGGATCAAGCTTAGCGGTCCCGGATTGGCCCCTTTCTTTCGGAAAGTTTTTCCCCGAGATGACGGGCGGGGTTTTGTTTGAGCATGGCCACCGGATGATAGCGGGAACGGTTTCGTTATTAACGGCCGGATTGGCTTTGACGGCGCAAAAATTGGAGGGAAGGCTCTGGGTAAAGCGCCTGGCTTGGACCGCGGTGGGTGCCATTATCCTCCAGGCGGTATTAGGCGGGGTTACCGTGCTGCTTCATTTGCCCACGCAGGTTTCGGTGGCTCACGCGAGCTTGGCCCAAATATTCTTCTGCCTGGCGGTGACTCTTGCCTTGGTGACCTCAAAAAGTTGGATCGAGGACCCACCCTATCGTCTAAAGGACAGCCGGTCCTCCCTTCGAATTTGGGCTCTTGGGACGACAGTTCTAGTTTACCTGCAAATTGTGTTGGGGGCCGTTACCCGCCACAGCGGCGCCGGGCTGGCCATCCCGGATTTTCCACTCAGTAACGGAAGTTTACTTCCCCCCGAATGGACGCCCCTGGTGACCTTACAATTTTTCCATACCCGGATCGGGGCAACGGCCGTCCTGTTGTTCGTATCCCATACGGCTTACCGTTTTTGCTTCCATTTCCCGGATGAAAAGGGGCTCTTCTGGCCAGCGGCGGCGGCAGGCCTGTTGGTCTGGTTCCAATGCTTCCTGGGCCTCTCCATCCTGATTTATAACAAGGCCATCGTGCCGACCTCAGTGCATGTTATTTTGGGCGCCGCGACCCTGGCCGCCATGCTGATTCTGACCCTTAAGAGCTTTCAGCTTTTTAAAAAGGAAACGGGCCTTTGAAAAACCTACGGGATTACATCACCCTCACCAAACCCAGGCTCAATTCCCTGGCGATTCTCACGACTCTCGCGGGTTTTTACATGGGAAGTTCCTCGCCCCTGGATTGGACTCTTTTGGGTTTCACGCTATTAGGAACGACGGGCGTGGCGGCTGGCTGCGGCGCCTTGAATCAATGGTTTGAGGGGGACGTGGACGGACAAATGAACCGGACTAAGAAGAGGCCTATCCCGGCAGGCAGGCTCTCGGCCCCGAAGGCGTTCTGGTTTGGACTGTTGTTATCGCTGTTGGGCGTGGGAATCCTTTGGTGGCGGGTCAATGACTTGGCAGCCTTTCTCGGCATCTGCGCCTTGGTGAGCTACATTATTTTTTACACCCCGCTCAAGAAAATAACCTCCCTCTCCACCGTGGTGGGCGCGGTGCCTGGCGCCCTTCCGCCGATGATGGGATGGGCGGCGGCGCAAAACCAAATTGGTCCGGAAGGCTGGACCCTTTTTTTTATCCTCTTTTTTTGGCAGATGCCCCATTTTCTGGCCATTGGATGGATCTATCGGGAGGATTATGCCAGGGGCGGTTTTCCCATGCTGGCGGTTTTGGACCCGAAGGGAGTCACCACGGGCCTGATGTCGGTGGCTTACGCCGCCGCCCTCATTCCCATCACCCTTTTACCGACCCATTTTCACATGGCCGGCAGGCTTTATTTTTGGACCGCCCTTGTTTTAGGGATAGGCTTTGTGTTTTATAGTTTTCTCCTGGCCCGGGACAAGACGGTGGGCAGGGCTAAGGGGCTTTTTTGGTACTCCATCTCCTATCTGCCGGCGCTTTTCATCATCATGGCATTGAACAAGGTTTAAATGGAAAACTTGATCGAGGTTGAAAATTTAACCTTCCAATACGGCGCCAAAGTCGCCCTATTAGGACTGACTTTTTCGGTCGGCCGCGGCGAGATATTCGGTTTTCTCGGCCCCAATGGCGGGGGCAAATCCACCACCTTTAAAATCCTCTCCACGCTTTTTTCCTGCAAGCCTGGCCAGGTAAAGGTCTTCGGACTGGATTTGGCCAAGGATAAAATCGCGATCCGGCGAAAGATGGGAATCGTTTTTCAATCGCCGGCCCTCGACAAGAAGTTGAGGGTCCGGGAAAACCTCGAGCATCAAGGACACCTTTACGGCCTTTCGGGCGGCGAGCTAAAAAGCCGGATTGACCGGGATTTAACCAGGTTGAACTTGGGAGACCGCGCTATGGATAAAGTGGAATCCCTTTCCGGAGGGCTCCAACGGCGCGTGGAGTTGGCGAAGGCCCTTTTAAGCGATCCTGAACTGATGATCCTGGATGAACCCTCCACGGGGTTGGATCCCGCTGCCCGCAGGGAGTTTTGGGATCATTTGGAGGAACTCCGTAAAAGCCAGGGGATGACCGTGTTGGTGACAACCCATTACCTGGAGGAAGCGGACCGGTGCGACCGGCTCCTTATTTTGGACCAGGGCCTCAAGGTGGCTTTGGGTAACCCGGACCAGCTCAAGGCTGAGATTGGCGGGGAGGTCCTGCGGATCCGGGTGAAGGATCCCGAGGCCATGATGGGACAAATCACGGAGAAGTTGAGGATCAAAACGTTGTTGGTAGGCGGCTTTGTCCAAATCGAGGAGAAAAAGGCCCACAACCTGGTGGGCCCCCTGTTGGAGGCCTTTCCGGACCAGGTTTTATCCCTTACGCTGGGCCCGCCGACGCTGGAGGATGTCTTTATCCACAAGACCGGACGACGATTCCAAGAGGAAAAAGAATGATGAGCCATGGATATAAAATAAATCAAATGCCATTAGCTGCCGATGAATGCGGATTAGCATGGATGGAACAAAAAAATAATCTCTGTGGATCCCGGCGCACTTCAGGAAAATTGAGGAGCTTTTAATGGTTTTTTGGCTTACGGTCTTCACTTTATGGCAGAGGGAATTGGTCCGGTTTTACCGGCAGCCCAGCCGCGTGGTCGGGGCGGTGGGTACGGCCCTTCTTTTCTGGATAGTGCTCGGAACCGGGATCGGGGGATCCAGCTACCGGGCTTATTTTTTTCCCGGAACCATCGTCATGAGCGTCATGTTCACCTGTATTTTCTCCAACGCCTCCATCATTGAGGATCGTCAGGCGGGGTTTCTTCAATCCGTGATGGTGGCGCCGGTATCCCGGGCGGCGATTGTTATGGGTAAAATACTCGGCGGGGCCACCCTCTCCACGCTTCAGGGTTTGGTGCTGTTGCCCTTCGCGGGAACGGTTGGGGCCAGCTTTCAACTGGCGCCAGCCTTGGGTTTAATCGGGTCCCTTTTCCTGCTTTCCTTCGTCATCAACGCCGCCGGTTTTTGGCTGGCCTGGAAAAGCGAGTCGCCGGCGGGGTTTCACACCATCATGAACATGGTCCTTCTTCCCCTGTGGATGGCTTCCGGCGCGGTATTCGCGGCCAGCGATTCCCCTTGGCTTAGATTTTTTATGAGCGTGAATCCCTTCACCTACGGTGTGGCGGGGGTGCGGCGGGGGCTTTTCCCCGGGGCCGACTTAAGCGCTTTGCCGTCCCAAATGCTGAGTTTCGCGGTCCTGGCCGGATTCTCGGTATTCTTTTACGTTTTTTCATCCCTGGTGGTTGAAAAGAGCGACGAAGGAAATCAAAAATGAGGAATTCCAACGCGCCCCTGCCCTGGCTGGCCGCCGGGATCGCATTGCTGCTCTTGGTCGTAACCGGCTACCAGGTGATGGGTTCCCGTCACTCGGACAAGCTGCAAAAAAACGTGATGCAGGCGCCGGATTTTTCCTTCCAGGACCGGACCGGGCGGGTTTTTTCCAGTTCCGAGTTGAAGGGAAAAGTTTGGGTGGTGGATTTTATCTTCGCCCATTGCGCCGGTTCCTGCCCTCTCCTCAGCCAGCAAATGAAGCATCTCCAAACCCAATGGAAAGGCAACCAGGACTTGAAATTGGTGTCCTTTACGGTGGACCCGGAAAGGGACACGGTGGCGGGATTAAAAACCTACGCTTCGGACCTGAAGGCCGACGAAAACCAATGGTTTTTCCTGACCGGTCCCAAGGCCGACCTTTACCGGGTGATCCGGGAGGGTTTCAAGGTGACGGCTATGCCGAATGAGGAGGCCGTGCCGGGTTTTGACTATATCCACAGCACTAGGATGATCTTGGTGGACGGCAAAGGAGTGGTCCGCGGCCTTTATGACGGCGAGCAGGAGGAGGATTTGAAGAAGCTCAATCAAGACGTCAAATTCCTGATGAGTTCCCGGAGCAAATCTTGACCCTCGACACCTTGCCGGCCTTCAACGCCTGCCTTAATTCCCTCAGCGCCCTATTATTGATCATGGGTTATCGCTTCATCCGCCAAGGGAACAAAAAGGCCCACCGTTTTTGCATGGTCACGGCCTTCGTGGTTTCTGTGATTTTCCTGGCTTCCTACCTGATCCATCACGCCTTGGCGGGAATCATTTACTACCAGGGCCAAGGATGGGTCCGTCAGCTTTATTTTTTCATCCTTACCACCCACACGATTCTCGCGGTTTTGGTGCCGGTGCTGGCCATCGTGACGCTCAGGCGGGCCTTGCAGGGGGATTTTGAGAAGCACAAAAAAATCGCTCGCGTCACATACCCAATCTGGCTCTATGTTTCCATGACGGGCGTGGTCGTTTATTTCATGCTTTACCGGGATTTTTTGCGGTAGGAATCATGACGACGGTCATTGTCTTATATTCCGGTCCCTTCCTATATTGAGTCTAAATCCGCGAGGAGAGAACCATGAACGTCAATGAACAAGAAATGCTGGAGATCGTCAAAACCGCCAAGACCGTCGCGGTCGAGGGCATGCAGGATGAAAGCAAAATGGACCGGGCGGCCTACCAAATTCCCGCGGCCCTGCAGGCCAGGGGCATGAAACTCTATCCCGTGAACCCTAAGATCCAATCCTCCCTCGGGGAAAAGGCTTACGCTTCGATCAAGGATCTGCCGATCAAGGTCGATATATTAAATGTGTTCCGGCGTCCCGACGTTATTCCGGCCTTGGCTGATGAGATTATTGCGCTTCCCGAATCGCTCCGGCCTAAAACCGTCTGGCTCCAGACCGGCATCACCCATCCGGAAGCCGAGGCGAAGCTGGAAAAGGAAGGGTTCAAAGTTATTTCGGACGCCTGTTTAGGCGTGGTCGCGGCCAGGGTTCGTAATAAATAAACAAAATTCCCCTTGGTGTCGTGGGTGGCAGCCTGGTGTATTTCCACAAAATATGTCCTTGAAACCGGTTTTCTGCCCAAAATCTCATAATTAAATTAAAGGTTTGGCAAAAAGGCCTACTATTTTGTCCTTTAGCTGGGTTTAAGCCAAGGTTGGAGTAGAATCAAGCCATCTCCCGTGCATGAGGTATTTATGCCGCTTCTACTCACCAGCCGTGCTTTCAAAGATGGCGAGATGATTCCGTCCCATTACACCTCGGATGGGGATGACGTCACGCCCCCCTTAGCCTGGACGAATGTCCCGGAAGGCACCAAATGTTTCGCGTTGATTTGCGAGGACCCGGACGCGGCCAGCGGCTCCTTTTGCCACTGGGTGATTTACAATATTCCGTCAAATATCACGAATTTTCCCGAGGCCTTTCCCTCGCTGAACTCCCTTCCCAACGGCACCAAGCAGGGAGCCACGGATTTCGGGGGCATCGGCTACCGCGGACCGGCCCCGCCCAGCGGCATCCACCGCTATTATTTCAAGCTCTACGCCCTCAGCTCGTTGTTGGACCTGGAACCAGGCGCGACGAAGGACCAGCTGGAAAAAAAGATGCAGCGTCGGATATTGGGGGAAGCCCAATTGATGGGGAAATACGGGCGATCCTAGTAGCTTGGAGCCAAGAGTCAGGGGATAATAGTCAGGAAAAAAATACCCTCCTTCCATCCTTCGCCCCTCAAGGGAGAAGGGAATTATCTCCCTCGCCCATTGCGGAAGGGGGTGGGGTGAGGGGTGCCGCGATTGGTTGCTTTGAAGCTTTTTTATTTCGGAGGATTTATGCCTAAGATTTATTCAAGATTGCTTGCCCTGCCGGTAGTGGCGGCTCTTTTTTTCGCTTCGGATATTTCCCAATCGTCTCCCAAAGTGAAGTCCACCCTGCGGTTGAAAAGCACCTCCTTCCAAGACGGCCACATGATTCCCGACAAGTACAGCTGCAAGGGCCAGAACATCTCCCCTGAACTAAATTGGAAAGGGCCGCCCGCTGGTACCAAATGCTTTACGCTGATTTGCGAGGATCCGGACGCTCCGATGCAAAGCTGGACCCATTGGGTCATTTATAACATTCCCGCTAAAGTTGACAACGCGACGAACCTCTATGAACTTTTGGAAGGTTTCCCCCGGCAGGAGAAGACCACCGAGGGCATTTTCCAGGGTGTGAATGACTTCAATAAAATCGGCTACGACGGGCCCTGTCCCCCCAGCGGCCTGCACCAGTATTTCTTCAAGTTGTACGCCCTGGACGGGCCGGTCAAATTGGCGGCGGGAGCCTCCAAGGCCCAAGTGCTTAAGGCCATGGACAAACATATCCTTGCCTGGACTCAGATCATGGGGCTGTATGGGAAATAAATTGGGATTCCGGAATGGGGAATTTGGGATTGAAATCCTCAAATCCAATCCATTGGGTGGGGCCTGACTTGGGACCAGGTGGAATTGTGATCGTTTTGTTGTTCCTTGTAATTCTGGGCTATATCCTTGTCACTGAAAAAACCTTCCGGAAAATAAAAGATACGGACTCGGCCGGGGCTTTGCTGGCCAGTCTTCCGAAGGTTGCCGTGAATTTGGTGAAGGCGCCCGAAGAAATGACCAGGGCCTTGACTCCCAAGTGGCAGGCGGACTTCACCCAAAAGCTCCAGGAACAGGGCTACCTTTTATTGGGGGACTTTTCCTACGCTTCCATGCTTTTCTTCTGGGCCCGCACCTTCCTTTCCCCCGACCACAAGTCCGCCCTTTTACTGGTGAATTGGGTGGAAGGGAAGGATGGCGGGAAAGTCATCATTCCGAACCTGGAGATTTATTCCTTCGACGGTAATTCCTTCATCCTCACCGCCTGCGCCCAGGACGGGGCCGCCAAACTCTTGACCGGAGCCAACCGTCCCAGGGAAGAGCAGCTATCCCTCCACTTGAAGGCCGTCTTCGCCGAAAGCGCGGCCAGGCCCATCATCGAGGAACATCAACAACGGTTGGCCGAGTGGGAAGCTAGGGGCGCCAAGGTCCGTGAACTTACCCCGGTTAGTGTTTTACCCAGTCTTTCAAAGATTTTTTCGTAACCCACCAAAGCAAAATAAAGAGTTGACTTTTTTCGTTTAAGGTATACATCTGTATTCAATGGAATCAACCCAACGAATCATCGCCCATGTGGATATGGACTCCTTTTTTGTCTCCTGCGAAAGGCTGGTGGACCCCTCCTTGAACGGGAAGCCGGTCGTCGTAGGGGGACGGAAGGGGGAGAGGGGAGTGGTGGCTTCCGCTTCCTATGAGGCCCGCAAGTTTGGCATCAAATCCGGCATGCCCATCATGACCGCGGAAAAATTATGCCCCCGAGCGCTTTTCGTGCCCGGGCACCACAAACTTTACTCCAAATATTCCCGCAAAGTCTTTGTCCTGCTCAAACGAATCGCGCCAGTCGTGGAATACGCCTCCATTGACGAGTTTTACCTCGACTTCACCGGGTGCGAGGCCCTTTACGGGAATGATTTTGAGGACATGGCCAAGAAAGTAAAAGAAAGTATTTTCGCCCGAACGAAGCTGACCTGCTCCGTCGCGATCGCGTCCAACAAGTACGTGGCGAAGATCGCGGGAAAAACCGTCAAGCCTTCCTCCGGATCCAAAACAGGAGTCATTGTGGTTCCGGGAGGCCGGGAGCAGTCTTTTTTAGGGGCTTTGTCGATTGAACGCCTTCACGGGGCCGGTGAAAAAACATTGCCCCGGCTGAGGGAAATGCGCATCCAGAAGATCGGCGATATCCTCGCGATTCCCTTGGTTAAACTCCAAAAAACCTTCGGGCCCTCGGCGGGCCAATGGCTCCATGACGCGGCCAGGGGGATTGACGACTCGGAAGTTCATCCTTTCCACAAAGCGAAAAGCGTCGGCCACGAGACCACCTTCGAAAAAGATACGGACAATCCGGAGCTGATTCATCAGACGCTGGCCTGGCTTTCCGAAAAAAGCTGTTACCGGGTCAGGCGGTTGGGAAAGAAGGCAAGGACCGTGACCCTGAAGCTCCGCTACGACGATTTCCAGACCATTACCAGGGCCAGGACAATCCCGGAGACGGCCGATGACGCGGTCATTATGAAAACGGCTTACGAGTTGTTCCAGGAATCCCATATCCGCCGGAGAAAAATCCGTCTGCTGGGCGTATCCCTCTCCAAGTTCGAGAAGGTGGAAGAGGCGGATTGGCTCTTTCCTGAGATGAGTTCCAAGAAGAAAGAAGCCCTCTTTAAGAGCGTGGACGCCATCAAGCGCAGGTACGGCTTTCATAAATTGGAAAAGGCCGCTTCCTTGGATCCGCGGGAGAAAGAGGAGGATGGCAGGGACGGCCCTTCTCCCTTCGAAAAACCTAAAACGAAATAGTCCCGCTTTCTGTTAAAATACCCCCCGATGACCCCACCACTCCTCAATCGCGTCCCATGGGAAAAGTTTTTCCTTCTATGGTTTTTGGCATTTTTGATGGGCACCAGTCTTTTGTGGTTGCACTACGGCTTTACGGCAAGGATAGTAGTGCCGTCCCTCTGCCTGCTTCTGGCCGCGGGAATGGGGTTGTTGTGGGGAACCAGCCGTCCTCGATGGCAAAAGGCGCATTGTACCTGGTGCGGCTTTAGGGTGAGCGCGGCCGAGATGATATTCGACGAAGCGAAAAAAGAATGGGTGATGATTTACCATTGCCCCAAATGCGGCCATGTAACGGAAAAATCCAAAGCGGGAAAAGGGAAGTGAGATGACCAAGGAAGCGACGCCGATATTCCAACCCCCGCCCTTTTCCAGGTTCATCCTCTGGGAAATCCTCGGCATCGTGGGGCTCCTGCATATCCTCCAATATGCTCCTGCCAACGACCCGACCCCGCTTTATTTTTTGGCCAACTCGGTTGTCTTCATCCTTCTTTACCCGGTCATTTATTTTTTCAGCCAATTGAAGCTCCCCCCGGTGTTGAAAGCCCTGATCTCGCCTCTTAGCCTTTTCCTTCGGCTAGTGATGATGATTTGCAGTTTTGTTTGGATCGCCTATGTCGCTTACGCCACCAAATTTCTCTTGGGTGAAACGTCCTGCTTCCTGATCTTCAAAAATTACTGGATGTTCATGGCGCCCTTTTACGTCTTGGATTACTTCTTCTTCCTGGAACATCTATGGGGAATTAGCACGGTTAATTTTAATTTCTGGGCTTCGGTGGGGATGATCTCCGATTCCGTGAGCGGATCGGTGGGCGGCTTTTACCTGGGACGGACCCTGGACACCAAGTGGGGGATGTTTTTCGGCGACGCGGACATTCGGGCCCTGATCTGGATTATTTTCGTTTTGGTGGGAGTCGGGGCGGTGGTTTGGTTCGGGAACAAGACCCGAAAAGGATGAAGGCCATCGCCGGGAATTCGCGCAATTTTACTCTTTAAAATTAAATGATTTTAAGGCAGGAATGTTTTTGGCCACGGACGAACACAGATAAACAAGGATCGTATATTAAAGGCCATGTGGGAATTTTTTAATATTTTTAAACTGTGATGATTTACGCAAATTCGCGGAAAAGGGTTCAAGTGGCCAAAGGTTCCGATAACTCACGCTCCCTGTTGCGGCTTTTGTTTTGGGAGGGTATGGCCTTGATCGGTTTTTTGCACATCCTCCGCTACCCCAACGCCAATCCCCTTTGGTCCCTCCACTTTCACTATAACGCCATCGTCTTTTTAATCGCCTATCCCCTCCTATATGTTTACCGCTGGAAGATGGCGGATGGGTTCCTGGGTTTGGTGATGTGGCCCGTGAGTATTCTGTTAAGCTGGGGCCTGGGGGTTTCGGCTTATCTTTGGATCACCTATTGGCTCCAGTTTTCCGGAAGCCCCTATACAGGGTCCTTGATGAACCACTGGCTGGTGCTGGGAGCTTTGTTTATTTTCATCTATTTTCCCTTAATCCAGCCGGTTTTAGGGACCAGCCAGAAGTATTTTTCATTAGGCCCATTGCTGGTGATTTTCTTTTACTCGGGTCTGGGAGGCTTTTTAGGCTTGCTCCTGGGAAAATTTGTGGATGGTAAGTACGGCGTTTCGATCGGCAACAACCGTTTCCTGCTTTGGCTTTCCCTTATCCTCATCGGTACGGCCGTGGGGGCCCTGGCTGCCAGGAAACAAGGAAAAGATTGAACAAATCCACCTGACGCAAATCATAGTCGTCCGTAACCTTTTCAGACTATCCTTGATATGGATCAAGGGAGGGGCCGTCCATCGCTTAGGTTGTTCGAGTGCCTCAATAGATTATTTTCCCGGAAAGGGTGTAGACTCTCGTCATGCGTAAAACATTATCCCTACTCTATCGGATGTTGCTTATCGCCGGGGTCCTGGTGGCCCTGACGCCTTGCGGTCTTTGCCAAAAGGGTATGTCCGCCTCCACCCAAGCCTGCGCCATGGCGCACATGTCCGGCAAGATGGATTGCTGCCATAAAGCCAAATCCAGCAGCCCCCTTTGTAAAGTGATGGATCAATCTTCTGTTTCCGTTTCACCGGCGCATCTTGACGCTCCCGCTGTCCAGGCGGGCCGGTTGTCGTTGTCCTGCCACTCCATCCCCAAGATGGCTGAGGCGTCCTCATTTTATTACTCCAGCTGTTCCTCTCCCCCAGGTCTTCTTCCCTTAAGAATCTGATTCACTCCTTTTGATTGTGGAAGCTGGTTCAAAAGAACCGGCTTGTCGCCGTTTTGCGTCCTCCTTCGCTGAAGGGACGGGGGACATTTCCACTGAAAAGGAGTGATGACCATGAAGAGCTTAAAACTGATAGGTTTATTAATCATCGGATGGCTGATGGGACTCCGGCAGGGTTCGGCCCAGGAAACCCTGGCCCCTGTTACCATCGTCCTGACCTTGCCAAAGGCCCAGGAAATGGCCCTCTCCGGCAACCCCCATATCCACGCCGCCAGCGCGAGGGCCCAGGCGGCCGGGAAACAGGTTTTGCCGTCCCTCTTCCCGGAGGATCCCATGGTCATGGTGGACACCACCAACCCGGGAATGGAAATGTGGATGGTGGAGGAGAAACTGGGTTTTCCCGGAAAGGGAATCGCCAAGGCGGATATGCTGGGCGCAGAAGCCAAAAGATTGAGCGCCGAATCCTCCGGGGTCCAGCGGTCCATCCTGCTGCAGGCCCAACAGGCCTATTGGGAGTTTTATTACCGCCAAAAGGTCGACGCGATCCTTCAGGAGGCCCAGGCCCGGTGGAAAAACTTGAGCCAGATCCTCCAGGCTAAGGAATTGACCGGGCAGTGGCTCTCGGTCAAGGCCGTGCGCCTGCAGATGGAAACCGCCAAAGCGGTCAATGAGCTCATCACCAACAGCCGGGCGCTCAAAATATCCCAATACAACCTGAACCACCTTTTCAGCCTCCCCCATTTCACCGCCTACCGGTTGGAAGGGGAGCCGGTTTTGCCGCCCTTATCCTCGAAGGAAGAGGACTTGGTCCAAAGAGCCCTCCGGCAAAATTCCGAGATCATGGTTTATCGCAGGTCGATCGAATCCCGCGAGGCTCAACAAAAGATGGCCTCCCTTGAATATTTGCCCGATTTCGACCTATGGCTGTCCGGCGTGAGGGATCCGGCCAACGGGTCCTTCTCGAATTACGGCTTCCGGTTGGGGGTGACCCTACCCTTGTTTTTTCCCGCCAAACAAATGCAGGCTTCCGGAGCCGCCTCCGATGAGTTGGCGGCCGCCCAATTTGATCTCCAGGGAAAACAAAATGAGGTCATCCACATGGTGGAAGACGCCTTTGTCAACGCCCAATCGGCCTGGCGGTTGCTCAAGCTTTACGAGGATGGCCGGCTGATCCAACAGGTCGATCGGGCCTGGACTGTCACCCAAACGGCTTACCGCAATGAGCAAATATCCCTTCCGGATTACGTGGAAACCTACAACAACTATGTGGAAACCCTGACGAATTACTATCAAACCAAGGCGGATTATGGAAAGGCCTTGGCGGAACTGGATTATCAAGTCGGTGAGTTAAAAGGAGATAATCATGAAAACCTCAAATAAATTTTCGGGACTTATTATGAAAGGCCTTCTCGCGTTGTTCCTGTCGACGGCGGTTCTGTCGGGCCTGTTGACGGCGGTTGGCTGCAGCCAACCAAAACAAGAACAAAACCAGGCCAAAAAAACCATCTATACCTGTTCCATGCATCATCAAATAAGGAGGGACAAGCCGGGGGACTGTCCCATTTGCGGAATGACGCTGATTCCTTTGGACGAAGCTGGGGTGACTCCCGCTCCCCCGCAAACGAAAAAAAATCCGGTGCCGGCGAAAAAAATAAAATTTTGGGCCAATCCCATGAACCCGGCCCAACATAGCGGCAAGCCGGAAAAGGATGAAATGGGCATGGATTATGTCCCGGTTTATGAGGAAGAGGCCCATTCAAGGGGTGAAGACGCGCCGGACGAAATAAGGGGATTAGTCCCCATCCATATCAGCGCCTATAAAGAACAGTTGATCGATGTGAAATTCGCATCGGTCCGAAAGGCACCCCTGACCCGCGCCATCCGCACCATTGGACGATTCGCGGGGGGGGCGGGGGATTTCGCGGTCCTGGCCAGCGATTTCACGGCGCGGGAACCTTCGCGTTCAACCGCCCGTTATGTCGTGGCGGATGTTTACGCCCTGGACCTTCCCTTCGTCAAGGTCGGGCAAAAAGCCGTTATCACCTCCCTGAACGGACCCGGCAGTCCCGTCACGGGGCTTGTTGCCCTGGTCTATCCCTACGATCAGACGCAATCGCGGGTGACCCGCGTCAAAATCAGCCTGCCCAAGGGAAGCCCGCCAGGGATTTTCGCCAATGTTGAAATCCAAGCTGGGACCGCTCCCAGGTTGGCGGTCCCCCCCACGGCGGTCATGGATACGGGGACCCAGAGGTATGTTTTTATTCAAACTTCACCGGGAAATTTCACGCCCCAACCCGTTCTGACGGGATATGAGGGAAACGATCTTTGGGAAATTATCTCGGGCTTGAAGGAAGGCGACCAAGTCGTGGATGGGGCCCTTTTCCTCATCGATGCGGATTCAAAACTTAAAGCGGCATTCGCCGAAACGAAGTGAAAAGAGGATTGGTATGACTTCAAAACTCATTGAATGGTGTGGAAAAAACAAGTTTATGGTTTCCTTGGCCATTGTCGCGCTCATCGCTTGGGGCCTGTGGGCCTTGAGGAATATCCCCCTGGACGCTATCCCCGATATCTCGGACACCCAGGTCGTGATTTACGCCAAGTGGATGAAAAGCCCCGACATCCTGGAGGATCAGGTTGCCTATCCCATTGTCCGGGCCCTTTTAGGAGCGCCGAAAGTGAAGGCGATCCGCGCCTTCTCGGATTTCGGATACGCCTATGTCTACATTATTTTTGAGGACGGGACCGACGTCTATTGGGCCCGCAGCCGGGTCTTGGAATACCTTTCGAAGGTGCAAAATTCCCTGCCCCAGGGGGTCAGTGTGGAAATGGGTCCGGACGCCACCGGTGTGGGATGGGTATATCAATATGCCCTCGTGGACAAGAGCGGGAAGAATAGCTTGGCGGATTTGAAAAGCTACCAGGATTGGAATCTTCGATACCTCCTCCAAAGCCTTCCGGGGGTGGCGGAAGTCTCCACGGTCGGCGGGATGACGAAGCAGTACCAAGTTGAAATCAATCCCAATGCCTTGGCCGCCTATGACCTGACTTTTTCCCAAGTGATCGAGGCTATCCGCAGTTCCAACCGGCAGGTAGGAGGAAGGCTTCTGGACATCAATGGCGCCGAGTACATGGTTCGGGGCCTTGGATATCTGAAAGGCATTGAGGATATCGAGAAGGTGGCGGTGGGGAGGGACAAGCAGGGAGTCCCCGTTTTAGTCCGGGATATTGGGAAGGTTCAAATCGGGCCGGATGTGCGCCGCGGCGTGGCGGAACTGGACGGCCAAGGCGAGGTGGTGGGGGGGATCGTCACAGCGCGTTACGGCGAGAACGCCTTGAAAGTCATCGAGAGGGTAAAACAAAAGATCGAGGAGTTGAAACCCTCCCTGCCGCCGGGCGTGGAAATCGTGCCGGTCTATGACAGGTCGGAACTCATTGACGACTCCATTAAGACCCTGACCCACGAGCTGATCAAGCTGGCGGTGGCGGTTTCGGTGGTGTGCCTGGTCTTTCTATGGAACCTGCCGTCGGCCTTGGTGATAATCCTGACCCTTCCCGTGGCCATCCTCATGTCCTTCATCACCATGAAATATCTGGGGGTTTCCTCCAACATCATGAGTTTGGGGGGGATCGCCATCGCCATTGGGGCCATGGTGGACGCCTCCATCATCATGGTGGAAAACGCCTGCACGAGGCTTTCCGAATGGGAAAAGGGCGGGAGGGTAGGGGACCGCGTCCAGGTGGTATTGAACGCGGCCAAGGAAGTGGGCCCCTCTTTGTTTTTCACGTTACTGGTTATCACCGTGGGATTCCTTCCGGTTTTTGCCTTACAAGGCCAAGACGGCCGGCTTTTTTCCCCGCTGGCTTATACGAAAACCTTTTCCATGTTTTTTGCCGCGTTCCTGGCGATTACCCTTACGCCGGTACTGATGGTCGTTTTTCTCCGGGGCAAGATGCTTTCGGAGGAAAAGCACCCCCTCAACCGGGTTTTTGGAAAAATTTATGAAGGTCCGGCGAGGTGGGCCTTGAGGAACCGGGCCAATGTTATTTTAACCGCGATCGGGTTGATCGCGGCCTCCTTCATTCCCTTCTCCAGGCTTGGCAGTGAATATATGCCGCCGCTTTGGGAAGGTTCGCTCCTTTATATGCCCACAACCCTCCCGGGCATTTCGGTGACGGAGGCAGGGAGGGTATTACAGGCCCAGGACAAGGTCTTAAAATCCTTCCCCGAAGTGGAAAGGGTTTTTGGGAAAGCGGGGCGGGCCGAGACATCCCTGGATCCGGCTCCCTTTTCCATGGTGGAAACCACCGTTTGGCTGAAGCCTAAAAGCCAATGGCGCGGGGGGATGACGCAGGAGAAGCTCGTCCACGACATGAACGCGGCGCTTCAATTCACCGGCTACGCCAACGCCATGACCATGCCCATCATCAACCGGATCAATATGCTGACCAGCGGGGTGAAAACACCCATCGGCATCAAGGTCGTCGGCGGGGACCTGGCGACGATAGAGGGAGTCGGTATTGAGGTTGAGAAGGCCTTAAGGGGCCTTTCGGGAACCAGCAGTGTTTTCGCAGAGCGGGTGACAGGAGGCTATTACATCGATATCCAGCCCCTTCGGGACCAAATCGCCCGTTATGGGTTGACCCTCGAGGAAGTCAACGAAATCATTGAGATGGCCATCGGAGGGGACAATGTCACGACGACCGTCGAGGGAAGGGGCCGATATTCGGTGAACGTCCGCTTCGCCAAGGACTACCGTGATGACGTGGACAAGATACGTCATGTTTTGGTGACCACGCCCTCCGGAAGTAAGGTTCAATTGGCCCAATTGGCGGAAGTAAGTTTGACCCTTGGACCCAGCATGATCCGTGACGAGAACGGGCTTTTGGCCGGATATATTTACGTGGACACCGAGGGAGTCGACATCGGCAGCTATGTCCGGAAGGCCAAGAAGTTGTTGGCGGAAAAAGTGGCGCTTCCCTCGGGAACCAGCCTGGCCTGGAGCGGGCAATATGAGAACATGGAGAAGGCGGCGGCGCGTTTCCGGATCATGATTCCCTTGACGCTTCTAATCGTGTTTCTCCTGATTCACCTCAACACGAAGTCCATTACTGAAACCCTCATTGTTCTTATGGCAGTGCCCTTTTCATTGGTGGGGGCCGTTTGGCTCTTGTGGTTATTGGGCTACAACACCTCGGTGCCGGTGTGGGTGGGCATGATCGCCTTGGCGGGATTGGACGCCGAGACGGGGGTTGTGATGTTGCTTTACCTCAATCTTTCGTATAAAAAATCAAAGGAAGGGGGAAAGCTCAATAACCTCGGGGACTTGGAGGAATCCGTCATGGAGGGGGCCGTTAAGCGGCTCCGCCCCAAATTGATGACGGTCTCCGCCGCCTGGTTCGGATTAGTTCCCATCCTTTTTTCCACAGGGGTGGGAAGCGATGTCATGAAGCGCATCGCCGCGCCCATGGTGGGAGGGGTCTTTACCTCCTTCCTATTGGAACTGCTGGTCTACCCGGTCCTATTCACGATGTGGAAATGGAACACCGAGGTGAATCCAAACAAGTCCGGCTGGTTTTGGAGGCTGGTGAAGAAAGTGGGTTAATGGGATTTGGAAGAGGTATTCGTCAGGTTTAAAAATAACTGGTAATTAAAAAAGGAGCAGGGGCATGAAAAAATTATTGTGTTGGTTGATGGGAATGGGATTGTTAACGGTTTCTCAGGTTGGGGCGGATGACCTGGGCAAAATGGAAGGCATTTCCAGACCGGCCGCTGGCTCGACTCCTGTCATGAAACATAAGGCTAACAAGATCAAGAAAAAATCGGCAGGTCCGAAAAAAGAGATGGCGGTCTGGGTTTGCCCGATGGGGGATTACAGCGGCCCCAAGACGGCGGATGGCAAATGTCCGAAGTGCGGCATGGAATTGGAGATTAAAAAATAAATATTGGACTCCGGACTGGTTAACCGCTTACCAATTGGGATGATTTTACAAATGTTCAAGTGATTATCATTGGTAATCAGGCTAGAATGAGTCCTATATTCTCAATTTAGTAATGGAAAAGTGAAAAAATGCCTAAAGCGGATATGTTTTTAGATAAAAGGGCCCATTCCCGGATCCCCACGAAAATTCCAGTCTCCTACCGGTTGATGGACGACCAGGAAGAGATCAAAAATATCCGGGAGTTGGGGGCAAAAACCAAGAACGCCGAGACCCTCGACACGAGCTTGGGCGGTATGTATATCGTGGCGGATCAAGCCTTGAAAATCGGGACGCTCCTAAGCCTGAAGGTTTCCATTCCGGAGCGGATGAATCCCATCTCGGCTTTCGCCGAGGTCGCGTGGGCGAACGAGACGGGGGCTGGTATTCACTTTTTAGCCATGAAGGAAGAGGATTTGGAACTGTTGGCCGCCCACCTGAAAAAAATCTCGTCCCCCAGCTGATGCGGGGCGATCCTTCGGTACAAGCCGCCGGGCGGACCCGCGGATGTCCGGGGGTTCACTTATTTGTGTTGGGTGGATGGGTTGGAGAAGCAAACTATGATTAAAAGGAGATTTGAATGAAAAGATTCCTAAAGTCCATGGCCGCCCTGTTATTGGCGTGTTCGTTGATGGCCGCGTCCATCGCTCAGGCCGAGGAAGCGGTTGGAAATCAAGCAACCAGCCAGACCGCCGGAACCAATTTGAAAAAGGGCCCAGGAGCCCTCGGTGTGTCCAAGAAAATGAAATCCATGAAAAAATCCAAGGCCGATAAAAAAGCTTCGCCCTCGGTAGTGGAAAAGGATTCCTGGATTTGTCCCATGTGCCATATCAAGGCGGATAAGCCTGGAAAGTGCCCGGAATGCGGTATGGACATGGTAAAAATGCCTAAAAACATACCCCCAAAGGATTGATTCAGGCCTGAAAATGGGGCTTTGTCGATAACATTGTTAGGCCCGGAAATTGAAAGGGTTTTGTTTTTTGAATTTAGGGGTATACTAAAAGTAGCAGGGTAGTTATCAAGGTTGGGAGGAGTCTGTTATGGTTCGTTTAAAAGCAAAAGGTTTTACGTTGATTGAGCTGATGATCGTTGTCGCGATCATCGGTATTTTGGCGGCGATCGCGATTCCGCGCTTTGCCCAAATGTTGGAAAAATCCAGGGAAGGATCGACCAAAGGTAACTTGGGTAGCATCAAGTCAGCCGCCTCCATTTATTATGGAGACACCCAAGGCATCTGGCCGACCACTCTTTCGTCCGTTTCAACCTACTCTTTCAGCAGGTACTTGGATAACATTTCGCCAGTGAAGGTGACGGCGGCCTTCGTGGCGGGTGCCCAGAGTCCCGCTGGAGCCTTGGTGACGATGACGGCCGGCAGCGGCGTGCCAAACACTGGCTCGACCGGTTGGATGTACGACAGCAGCTTTGGAAATGTCTACGTCAACAGCACGGTCAAGGACTCGAAGTCGATTCCTTATTCGTTCTACGGGTTTGAATAAGTTTTAGTTAAAAGTCAGTTGAAAAAAGGCCGCTTCTTGAATGAGGCGGCCTTTTCTTTTTTGAGGGGAAGATAAGGCCGAATCTGACGAGGCCGTGAAAAATCCCCTCCCCTCCCTGGCTTCCGATTTCCAGTGTTTTCCGCCAAACCTTGTGGTCGCTGGTTCTCCGCGGTGATTCGGCAGATGTTTTCCCCTTACTTCCCAAGGTTTCACGATTCCCCGGCGCCCATTTTTTGTTATGAAATGGGTTCGTGATGGGGTATGTTTTTAACCGCCATTTGAAAGCTTTCGTGGAAAATACCTTTTTTGGGGGGAAACCATGGATTGTCGGCAAGTTCATCAGGCTTACAGTGTCTATCTCCGACGCCAGCTTACACCCTCACAATTGGAATGGATCCAAAAGCATATCCATGATTGCCCCGATTGCTATTTATTGGACCAACAGGTCCGTAGATCGTTTGTGGAGGAAATGGCCCTCGCGTCATACGCGGAATAGCGGCCCCTGGCCTGGATATTTCCCGGCCGTTTCATGATGCGGTTATCTCGGTCAAAACCCCTTGAGTCATTTTTACCCGCTCGTTCCCTTTTAACCCAAATTCCGCTTTCCCCTCTCCCAGTAGAATCCAATATTTTCAGTGAATAAGTCCCTTTCCACTTGGCACAACCGTTGCCTTAAGGATAGGCATCCGGAATGAATTGAAGTTTGAAGTTCAAACCCGGAGACCAACAACAAAGGGGCGGTGCTCGAATGAAAAAATTACTACTGATCTTAGCGGCGGGATTCCTACTGGGAGGGCCGTTGGGCTGTACGAAAGCCAATTTGCCCTCGGCTCCCAATACCTCCTTGGCAGTGGCTCCCGGTACGCAGGTCGAAAGAGCTTCCTTTGTCAGCCAATGGAGCAGCGGCAGCTCCCCGGCGGGGGTGGGAGTCGATGCGAACAATAACATTTACGTGGTGGATGTGGACGGGAACCAGGTTCTCAAGTTCGATTCCAACGGGAACGCGGTTACGGCTTGGGGAAGCATGGGAACCGGAGCGGGCCAGTTTAAGCATCCCTTCGGTTTGGCCGTGAGCGCTGACGGGCTCTTGTACGTCGCCGATTCGGGCAATCGGCGGGTTGAGGAGATGGACGCGGCCGGAAATTTCGTGAAACAATTCGATTCCGCCTCCTTGGGCGGGGACAGCTTCTCCTATCCGGTGGGAGTGGCCCTGTACCCGAACGGCGGGCTGTTGGTCTCGGACATTTCCAACGTGGTTTGGCAATTGGGTTCCTCGACTGCGGTTCCGTGGGGCAAAAACGGGAACCTGGACGGACAGTTCAATTATCCCATCGGAATGGCGGCGGACAGCGACGGCAATGTTTACGTCGCGGATTATCAGGGAAATAACATCACCAAATTCAATGTCCAAACCAGGACCACCACCAGCTGGGGACAAGTGGGAACGGGGAACGGCAGCTTCGCCAACCCTACCGACGTGAAACTGGATAATAGCGGGCATGTGTTCGTGGTGGACGCCGGGAACGACCGTATCCAGGAGTTCGACACCAACGGAAAATACCTGACGCAATGGGGCCAGACCGGTACTGCTTTCCAGCAGTTGAACCATCCCATCGCCATGGCCCTTGACGGTAACGGCAATGTCTATGTGACCGACAACGGCAACAGCCGGGTGGTCAAGTACCACTTACAATAAAACCCGGATTCGCCTTTCCAGGCTCGCTCCCTTGATATTGACCCGAGCCCGGAAAGCCTCCAGGATGACACCCCGCCGGAAAGCCCGCCTCAATGTTTTTCCAAAGATGGGATCCCTTTGGTCCTGGGGTCCCATCGCCTTTCCCAAGGGATTCTGTAAAATAAAAAAAACAAAAGATTTGGTTTTGGGCCGATGGACTTGGGCCGTCAATTCCCGCAGGTGTTTGGAGGCCCTCTCCGAGGGAGCGTCGGGAAAACGCCCGATTCCTTTCTCGTCCACCAAGGTGGCGCACTTAACCTCCACCCAGGCCTTCTCACCGGTTTGGGAGTTTCTCGCTTGAAAATCAAAGCGGGTATGGACGCTGAAGGAAACTTCCGCCTGGAGTTGGTCGTAGGGTTTCAGTCCTGGTACCAGGCCTTTTTTCCAACCCTCGTGAAGGAGCTTGGGGGCGATGTTGGCCTCGATGCAGACCCAACGTCTTTGATAAAAAGCCAAGCGCAATGCAAAACGGGTCTTTCGGGTCATTTTAATTTTTAATTTAGGTTGGTGGTCTACCAGGGCGACCTTGGCGCCTGGGTAAAGCAGTTCCCGCAGCCGGCCCGAGTTGGGAACATGGCAATATTCCCGGCGGCCGCCCACTATCACGGTAGCCCCAAATCGATGAAGCCGTTCCACGAATTGGCCCAAAACCAAAGGACCGTCAGTCCAATTCAAAGCCACTCCAATTTCGCCAATATTTCAACTGTTTTAACGTAAACACTTTTCATTTACAGAATCCTCGCTTAGAGTAAGTTTGTTGGCGCCTATTAAATCTTATTCGCCTGGGGAAGGGAAAAAATGTTTTCACGTCAGCCCCTCTTGGGACTGGGTTTGGGCCTGTCCATGGCGGCGGCCTTCTCGGCTCCCGTTGGCGCTACTCCCGCGGATGACTTCGTCGCGGATATGGCGGCCGATTACGGCACCATCGCGGCGACCGTGAATAGTCCCTTCGCCAAGAGCCTAGGATTTTTTTCCACTCTGGGATGGAGCGCCCCGCCCGGTGTTTTTGACCTTCTCCTAGGGCCCAGGGTGGAAGTTGGCGTGGGTTTGGGCGCGGATTTTATCGCGGTCCCGGGACTCAATAATTTAAGTTTGCTGGCGGCCTCGGGGAAAGACAACCTTAATATTCCCTCCGTGGTTCCGATCCCTTTTCCCGTGGGGACCGCCAGGGTGGGTCTCATGAACGGCTTGGACTTAGGGTTGCGCTTGTCCATCCTGCCGCAGATCAACCTGCCGGATTTCGGCTTCGCGGCCAATTACACGGGGTGGGGATTGGACCTGCGCTACAAAATTTTGGACGGCCTCCAATTGCCGACCGTGACGGTGGATGTGAGTTGGGACAGGATGAACGGGAACATGGCTTTTACCACCAAGGTGAGCCAGAGCGGCAGCTACCCGGATACCCATGACTCGACGACCTATAACGCCAATTTGTCCAGCACCTCCGTTTATTCCCTCAATTGGGACGTGAGAAGCCTCGGGGCTAAAATCATGGTCGGTAAAAACCTGGGAATGATTTTTCCCTACGTGGGAGTGGGATTCCAACGCAACTCGGGAAGCGTTTCCTCCTCCATGTCCTCCGCCGGCACGGTGGATGTCACGGGAGGATCCTCCAGCAGCGCCGCGGCCAATTTCACGGTGGCGACCTCAGCAGTTCCAACGGTTTTTGAGCCCAAATTCGTCGCTGGGTTTGACCTGGGTGAAGGTTTCAAGTGGTCCGTGGTGGGGGAATCCAACGGAGCGGATATCGCCGGAAGCACCTCGTTTGGGGTCCAGTTTTAATAAACCGGTTCCAGGCACCAGGGGCAAGGTATCAGGGACGACCTAGTACCAACATCAAGATTCAGGAATTTGAGCCGTTATGGGTAATCTGAAGAAGTTAAACCGAATTTCCTTTGTCGACCCTTTGGAATGCACCGGCTGTGAGGCCTGCGTGGTGGAGGCCCCCAAGGTATTTCGGATGACCTCCGATGGATTGGCGGAAGTTTATAATCCCCAGGGGGACTCGGAAGAAAAAATCCAGGACGCCATGAACGGCTGTCCCGTATCCTGCATTCATTGGAAGAAGTGACAAACCCGTCCTTAGTTGTTCGCTGTTCGTCCTCCGCTTAAGCTTAAGTTTTGGCGAAGGACGGACGACAGAGGACGGATTTTAGGGGTGTTTAATGGTCCTGCACACGGGATGGATGGAAAAACGTCAGTTCGAGCGCATTGACGCCTCGGTCAAGGTGACCTATTGCCTGATCCCCAAAGCCGATTTGTTAAGCACCCTTTCCAACCCCTCCTACCGGGAATCCACCACGGACCAGCTTCCCGAGTTATCCAAGAAATCCGCCATCGTCCACGCCGTGACCAGGGATATTTCAATGGGGGGCATGTCCCTGGTGGGCCAAGTGGCTTTTCCCCCGGACATGGCCTTGGAAATCCACCTTTACCTTCCCAATTACCCGGCTCCGATCACCCTCATCGCGGAGGTGATCCGTGCGGACGCCGAATCCTCCGGGAGCAATGGTTCCACCTTCCGGGCTGGTCTTAAAATATTAGCCATCAATAAACAGGACGTGATCCGCCTGGACAAGTACCTCCTGGCCGAAAAACTCCGCCGCCATGCCGGCGGAAAATAAGAAAGAACCTTCCGAAATGAACCACCAAGGCACCAAGACACCAAGAACCGTGAAAAAAGAGTCTTTGTACATGAATTTTTTGCCGTCCTTGGTGTCTTGGTGCCATGGTGGTGAAACGCAGTGACTGGAATAAATTTAAAAATTCTTTCCACTCCCAAGGCCGGCCTCTACGATATTTCCGGCCATCCCGAGCAGCCTGCCAGGGTTTTGAGATCCCTGGAATATTTAAAAACCATCCTGCCGGCCTCTGTTTTCGAGGAGCCGGTCCCTGCCCCGATCGCGAAAATCCAGGCCGTTCACGGAATTTCCTTGGTGAACCTGGTCCAGGCCGAGGGTTATTTTGACCCGGACACACCCGGAGGCCCCGGCATCTACGCTTCGAGCCTTCTCTCGGCGGGGGCGGCGCTCCAGGCGGCGGAAGAAAGCCTAAAGGGAACCCCGACCTTTTCCCTGATGCGTCCACCCGGCCACCATGCCACTCCCCAACAGGCCATGGGCTTTTGTTATTTCAACTCCATGGCGGTCGCCATCCAGGACTTGCTACGACAGGGCAAAGCCAAGCGCATCGCCGTACTGGACCTGGACTGCCACCATGGCAATGGCACCGAGGATTATTGCCTGGGGAAGGAGGGGTTGATGTATGTCTCCCTCCACCAGTTTCCCGCCTATCCAGGCACGGGAAGGCAGTCGAAGGGGAATTGCGTGAACTATCCCTTGGCGCCAGGCACGAAAGAAGGGGATTACTTCCCGGCCTTAGACGGAGCCCTGAAAAAAATCATGGCCTTCAAACCGGACCTGGTAGGGGTTTCCATGGGTTTTGATACCTACGAGAAAGACCCCTTAACCCAATTCGGTCTGACGAGGAAGGACTACCATAAAATCGGAATGGTCCTCAAAAGCCTTCATGTACCCGTCTTCTCCCTCCTGGAAGGCGGTTATCATGACGACTTACCGATTCTCATTGAGGAATTTCTCGCAGGTTGGACAACCTAAAAGCAATTAGGAATGAGGGGTTAGTAGTTAGGAATTAAAAATGCACAAAAATCCTCGCCGCTTGATGCAATAGTCAAGATGGCGCTGAACTTATTCCCTTCTCCCTTGAGGGGAGAAGGCTAGGATGAGGGTGACTTAATATGGCGTTTCAAAGGCTACAGCCAACACATTTTAACAACCCATAAACTGAGATTGCTTCGCCGTATAGTTCGCTCCTCGCAATGACGCCGAGTATAAAAGAAAGAAGAAATGAAAAAGAAAACTCCCCACATCTCCCTGACGAACCAGCTGGCCCTATTTCTCGCGCCGTTTCTCGCCCTACAATGGCCCATCACCCATTTTCTCTATCCCCAGCTTCCCATTCCCTGGGAACCCCTTCTGCCGGGACTGGCCATCTTCGCTTCAGCTTATCTTTTGTCCTGGGCCGCGGAAGTGGCGGAAGTGGATATTCCCCCGGCTTTGGCCCTCGGCATCCTCTCCCTGGCGGCGGTGGCGCCCGAATACGCGGTGGACATCTATTTCGCCTGGCAGGGAGGGCAAAACCCTGCTTATATACCTTTCGCGGTCGCGAATATGACGGGGGGGAACAGGCTTTTGATCGGCATGGGTTGGGCCCTCATCGTTTTGGTTTACGCATGGAAGTTTCGGAAACAAGAAGTGGTGCTGGAAAAAAGGATGCGCCTGGAAACGGGGGTGCTGCTGGCGGCGACCCTATATTCCTTTCTCATTCCCCTCAAAGGAACCCTATCCCTCATCGACACGGCAGTTTTCTTCGGGTTATTTCTCTTTTATTTTTCGCGTCTATTGAAGAGCGGCGCCCATGAACCCCAGGCGGAAGGCCCGGTGGCCGTCATCCAACGCTGGCCGAAATTTCCACGAAGGATTTTTGTCTTGTCCTTTTTCACCATCGCAGCCTGGACCATTTACGCCGCGTCCCATCCCTTTGCCGAGGGATTGTTGACGCTGGGAAGACATTGGGGGATCGAGGAATTTATCCTGGTCCAGTGGCTGGCGCCCATCGCCTCCGAGTCGCCGGAATTTCTCGTGGCTATTTTGTTCGCGCTGAAGGCCAAGCCTACCGCCAGTTTCAACACCATCATTTCCTCGACGGTCAACCAGTGGACTCTATTGGTCGGAGCCTTGCCCTTGGCCTATACCCTTTCCCGGGGAGGATTTCATTCCATGGCCATGGATTCCCGCCAAATGGCGGAGGTCTTCCTGACCTCGGCTCAATCGCTTTTCGGGGTCGTGATCCTGTCCAACTTGCGGTTCAGCATGAAGGAAGCCGGAATTCTTTTCATCCTGTTTATAACCCAGGCTTTTTATCCCCTGGTTGAACCTTGGGTGGGAGTCTCTTCCGTTTATGTCCGCAACGTTTACGCTTTTTTATATCTGGGTGTCACGATCGGAGTGCTCATTTCTTCCCGAAGGCTCCGGCAGGACTTTATGGGGATGGCGAGGGTTTTTTTCAATTTTCGGTGACCGAAAAGTTCGAGTCCGATTTGGGGAGGCCTCCAGTCATCTAGGGCGATGATCGGCGATCCATTTTTTTTCGTCGGTTCCAGTACTTAAAATTTTAAACATCTGATGGTGAATCTTTCCGTTGCTAGCCAAGGCGTTTTCACCCATCAATTCAAAAGGCTTTCCGGTTAAATCCGTTACCTTCCCGCCCGCTTCCTGTACCATCAAAACTCCCGCTGCCATGTCCCAGGCTTGGATCCCCCTCTCCCAGAATCCCTCAAATCGCCCCGCCGCCACATAAGCCAAATTCATGGCAGCCGAGCCGTCGCGCCTGACGCCCTGGGATTTCATGACGAAGTTCTCGAAATTCTTGAAGTTGTATTTGGTTTTCATCACGTGATAGGCGAAACCGGTACAGACGAGACTTTGCTTCAGGTCCGAAGTTTTGGTGACGAGAATCCTTTTGCCGTTGAGGAAGGCGCCCTTGTCTTTTTCGGCGGAGAAACATTCGTCGCGGAGGGAGTCGTAGATGACGCCGGCGATGATTTCGTAAGAGGTTTTTAAGTCACCCCTCACCCTGTCCTTCTCCCGCAAGGAGAGAGGGGATGTTTTTTTGATCAAAGCGATGGAACAACAAAAGAAGGGATAGGCATGGGCGTAGTTGGTGGTGCCGTCGAGGGGATCGATCAGCCAGGTATATTGGGAGGTTCCCTTGTCCTTTCCGCTCTCCTCGCCCCAGTAATTATGGCCAGGAAAGGTTTGCTTCAGTATAGAAAGAACCCTTTTCTCGCAAAGGGTGTCCACTTCCGTCACCAGGTTGAGCTTGTTGTGGGACTTGAATTGGATGTTCCGGACCAGTCCATAATGCCTTTTATGGATCAATCCAGCGGCTTTAGCTGCTTTTATGGCTGTTTTTAGGATTGGGGGCACGATTTTTCCTCCATGGAATGGGTTGGATTTTAGCCTGTCTGGTAAAATAGGAACAATGAAATTTCACCTTCCCCGTCAAAGGTTTCATCTTCTAGGCCTCGCGAGCATAGCCGCCCTTTGGGTTGCGGCTGCGGCGGCGCCCCTTCAGGCGCAAACCTGGAGCAGTTCGGGATCCAATTCCTGGAACCTGAGCGGCAACTGGACGCCTGGCACGATTCCCAATGCTACCACCGACACGGCGGTTTTCGGTTCCTCCAGTGTCACGAACGTCGTCCTGAACGCCGCGGTTTCCGTGGATGGAATCCAGTTCGGCGCGGCCGCTCCCTCTTACACCCTCGGGACCAACGGGAATAATCTTTCACTTTTTGGGGCGGGCCTGTCCAACAGCTCCGGCACCAGTCAAACCCTTTTCAACACGGGTCAGGTCAATTTTTACAACAGCTCCAGCGCGGACAACGCGGCGATCCTCAATAACGCTTCCGTTTCTTTTCAAGATACATCCTCCGCCGCCGGGGCCTCCATCAATAACGGGGGTCTCCTTAGTTTTGGCACCAGCGCCACGGCCGCGAATGCGGGCATCACCAATAGCGGGACCATCATTTTCGACGGAGGCTCCACCGCGGGAGGCGCCTCTATCACCAACAGCGGTAATCTCGATTTCAAGACTAACTCCGACGCCGGTAACTCAAACATCACGAACAACTCCAATTTTTCAGTGATCAACAACGCTTCCTTGAACGCCGCGACCATCACCAACAACTCGACCTTGACCCTCACCGACAGCTCCACGGCGGCCAACGCCCAGGTCACGAACAATGACACCATGACTTTCGCCCTGAGTTCCACCGCCGGCGCCGCCGCCATTACCACCACCAATGGGGCGAAACTTTTTTTCAACGACGATTCCTTGGGCGGCACCTCGAGCCTCGTCGTCAATGGCGGGGGACAAATCGACATGGGGGCCCACAACGGCGCCTTGACGGTGGGTTCCTTGGCGGGAGCCGGTTCTTTTTATATCGGGCCCAACGCCTTGGCGGTCGGAGCCAATGATCTCAGCGCCACTTTTGCGGGAGCGATCGACGACGGGGCCTTTAGCAGTTCTTTCACCAAGGTGGGAGCCGGGACGATGACCCTCTCGGGCGCCAATACTTATGATGGCGGCACGACCATCGCCGGCGGGACGGTGAAAGTCGACACGGGCGGCCAGTTGGGGACAGGGGGCGTTTTTAACAACGCCAATCTTTACTATATCAACAGCTCTTCCGCGGGAAACCTGGCTATCCGGAACGACGGGACCATGAAGTTCCTCGACAATTCAACCTCGGGCAATGCCTCGATCACCGTCGGCGGTTATTTGTCCTACGACAACAACGCGGGCGCGGGAAGCGCCTCGATCAACAACACCAACAGCGGCAATTTGGTTTTCCTGGGAAGCGCCTCCGCCGAGACCTCGACCATCACCAACGACGGGAGTTTTTCCTTCTTCGCCAATTCCACCGCTGGAAGCGCCACCATCACCAATAACAGTGTAATTGGTTTCGCGGGGGACTCGAAAGCGGGAAGCTCGGTTATCACCAACAACGCCACGATCCTTTTCGACGACAATAGCTCGATGGAGGACGCCACCGTCACCAATAACGGGGCCATTTACCTGGATAATAACTCGGCGGTCAGCGTCGCGACAGCGGGTAATTCCAACATCACCAACAACAATAACAGCAACCTATTCTTCAAGAACGACTCTACCGCCGGCAGCGCCTCCATCACCATGAACAGCGGGTCCGTGGCCCACTTCGACGATGATTCCACGGGTGGGGACGCCCAATTTGTCTTTCAAAACGGCCTCGGCGTGGAGGGCGTGGTGGATATCACGGGCCACAATTCGGGTTCCGTAACCGTGGGTTCCATCGAGGGGGATGGAACGGTTGAACTCGGAAATAATAATTTCGCCACCGGCGCGAACAACCTCAGCACCACCTTCACGGGCGTCATCAACAACCAATCCCCCAATGTTGGTTCCTTCACGAAGGTCGGAACGGGAACCCTTGTCCTGACGGGGACCAATACCTATGACGGCGGGACGACCATTGCCGGCGGGATCCTGAAAATGTCCGGGGTCAACAGCCAATTGGGCACGGGTGCCGTCCAGAACAACGCCAACCTTTCTTTCGTCAACGGCGCCTCAGCCCAATCTTTGGATATCACCAACGGCCCCGGCGGGGGGACACTGTATTTTTATAACGACTCCAACGCGGGAACCGCTCTTGTCGTGAACAACGCCGGAAGTACGGTGGGGTTCTATGACAGCTCGCTGGGCGGCCACTCAGTGATCGTCAACGCGGGAAACCTCGAATACCACGACGGCGCCACAGCGGACAGCGGGACCGTCACGAATACGGGCAGCCTTTCCTTTTGGAATAATTCTTCGGCGGGAGCCGCGACGATCGTCTCGAACAACGGGGGCGAGGTTGATTTTTTAAATACCTCGGATGGAGGTTCGGGGCGGTTTATCCTCAATACTGGTTCGGCTTTGGATATCAGCTCCCACGTGGGCGCCGTGACGGTGGGTTCGGTGGAAGGAGATGGGGCCGTCCACCTGGGGGGCAACAACTTGGCGACCGGCACCAACGACGAGGATAAAATCATTACCGGAACCTTTGACGGTACCGGGTCCTTGACCAAGATGGGTATCGGGACCCTGACATTATTCGGGGCCAGTACCTATTCGGGAGGAACCCTCCTCAATAGCGGGGTGTTGGCGGTCGTTTCGGAGGCGAACTTGGGCGACTCGGCTGGCGCCTTGACCTTCAACGGCGGAACCCTCAAAACCTTGGCTGGCATCACCTCCACCCGCTCGATTATTTTAAACACGGACGGCACTTGGAACAGCAACGGGGTCAACTCCTCCTCCGCCGGCGTTATCTCGGGCAACGGCGGCTTGGTCAAAATCGGGACGGGAACCTTGACCTTGTCCGGCGCCAACAGCTACGCGGGCGGCACGGACATCGAGGGCGGGGTATTGGCCGTCGACACGGGCGGTTCCTTGGGAACCGGAAACGTCACGAACAACGCCTCGTTACATTACGTCAACAGCGCCTCGGCGGGGGGAGTGACCGTCACGACGAATAACGGCGCGAACGTCGGTTTTTACGGAAGCGCGGAGGGTGGAACGGCGAGGTTTATCCTCAATGGAACGGCCTTCATGGATATCAGCAATGTGCAGGTTGGTAACTCGGTAACGGTAGGTTCCTTGGAAGGCGCTGGTTCGGTCAGTCTCGGCGGCAACAACCTGGCGATCGGAAGCAACGACCTCAATACAACTTATTCCGGGGTTTTCCTGGATGGCGGCAGCGGCGGCGGCTCGGGAGGATCCTTAACCAAAGTGGGCGCGGGCCAATTGACGCTGGCCAGCGCGAACGGCTATACGGGTGGAACGACCTTGTCGAGCGGATCCCTCAACCTTCAGAACAACAACGCCTTAGGAACGGGTAATTTGACTTTTGGGGATGGCGCCACTTTGAAGGCGGGCGTCAATAATTTAGCGGTCACGAATTTAGTCACGTTGAACGGTACGGATAATGTCGATACCAACGGTAATAATTCCACCCTATCAGGCGTCATCAGCGGTTCCGGCGCCTTGACCAAATTGGGATTGGGGACCTTGACCCTTTCCGGGACTAATAGTTATGGCGGGGGGACGGACGTGGAAGGGGGAATCCTTGCCGTTTCGAGCGATTCCAACCTGGGCGACGCCAGCGGGTCATTGACCTTCAATGGCACTGGTTTCAAGACCCTGGGAGCCGTCACCTCCAATCGCGACGTGGTGATCAATTCGGGCGGGGGATTGGTGTTCGACACCAACGGTTTCGACTCAACCTTTAATGGTGTTGTTTCCGGGACGGGGCAATTCACGAAAGTCGGTGCAGGCGCCTTAACCTTGACCGGAGCCAATAACTTTTCCAATTCTATGGTGATCAACGGCGGCACCCTGGTGGCGGGCAATAGCAACGCTTTGGGGACCGGCACGGTCAACTTGAACATCGGCACCTTAGCTTCCAATGGAACCACCCTCACCCTCAATGTCGGAGGCGATTATGTTCAGGGCTCCGCCGCAACCCTCAAGGAGGGAATCGGGGGAGCGGCGGCGGGATTATCCGATTCCGTGAGCGTGGTTCAAACCGCCGATCTTAACGGAACCTTAAGCGTTTTTTATTACGGATCCTACCTTCCCCAAATGGGTGACGCGGTAACCCTTTTGACGGCGGACAACGGAGTCAATGGAAGATTCAGCCAATTGATCAGCCCAACCGGAAGCCGGTGGTTCCCCATCTATCAACCCTTCGATGTCTACTTGTTGGCGCTTCAGCCTTCTTTCGCGGCGGTGGGATTGACTCCCAACCAGGTTGCCGTGGGAACCATGTTGGATGTTGAATTCCTGAACCCGAAATATGGGACCCTGATTTTGGCAGCGGGAATGACTTCCTCCGCCGACTTGCCGGCGGTTTACGATGAAATCGCCCCTGAGGATTTGACGGCCCTCTTCCAAATCGGGTACGCGACCGCCCGGAACCATCAGGCCCTCGTCGAAAGCCGGTTGTCGGAAATTAGGGAAGCGGCAGCCCAACCCTCCGCCCAACTCGCGGCCTGGGATTCGGACGGTCCCATGCTGGCGGCGGACCTGCCGGCAGGGGATTTAAGGAGCCTTTCGGACAGCGCCCCAACGGAAGACAAGTGGGGCGTGTTCGTGACGGGAAGCAAAAATATCGGGACTGTTTCCAGCGATGCAAACGCCGCGGGTTATCAAATGACCGTGAACGGCATGAGCGGGGGCGCGGATTACCGGATCGGCAAGGATTTCGAGGCGGGGCTTCTTTTGAGCTTTGACCAAACTTCCACCACCAGCGCCAATGGAGCCAAGATGGATGTTTCGGGCGGCCAAGCGGGAATTTACGGCGGTTGGCACCCCGGCGGTTTTTTCGCGGAGGCTTTGGCGGAAGGCGGACTCAACAGCTACAAAACCAGCCGTCAGGGTTATGGCGCTGAAGTGAAGGGGGAAAACCAAGGCCAGCAATTTTCCGGATGGCTGGGCGGAGGTTACGATTGGAAAATGGGGGCTGTCAAATTAAGCCCCTACTTGGCCGGGCAGGCGACGGTCGTTCAGCTTAACGCTTACTCGGAGACTGGTTCCATGGCCCCGCTGGACATACCCGCGCAAAGCCAAAGCGCCCTCTCCGCACAAATGGGGACCAAGATCGATTGGAACTGGAAATCGGGAGCCATGAATTTCCGTCCCAAAATTGGAATCGCCTGGGAGCACCAATTCCAGGGGTACCAGGACAGCCTCAGCTCCGGTCTTTCGGGCGGAGGCCAGCCTTTCACGGTTCAAGGCCCGGCCCTGGGGCAGGACGCGGCGGTGGTAGGCGCGGAATTGAACGTCCAATTCGCGCGGGGCTTGTCCGCCGCGATTCTCTACCAGGGAAAGTTCGGCCAGGCGAATTATGACTCCCAAAGCTTTACGGGGGGAATGTCCGTCGGGTTTTAAGTTCGTTTTTGTTTGGCGATTGGCCTTCGTTGCCCTATGATGATTTCAAGCCGTCCTTCGGGATCACCGCAGGGCGGATTTTTTTGCTTACTTATGAAAGCGCCGTGAAAGAGGATTGGTTTGGGATCAACCATGGAAAGCTCGTTAATCTACAGTGGAATGGTGATGGCCGCCGGTTGGCTGGGTGCCTGCCTTCCCCTTTATTTTCACCGCAGGGATAAGGATTCCCGATATCTGCGCCTGTTCATCAGTTTCGGGGCAGGGGTTCTTTTGGGCGCGGCTTTCCTTCACTTAATTCCCGACGCCATCGAGTATTTGGGAAAGTCCATGGGGTTTTGGCTCCTGGGCGGTTTTCTTTTTCTGTTTCTCCTGGAAATGTTCACCTTCTCCCACCCTTGCGAGGAAGACCATTGCGACTACCACAAAATCGGATGGGTCGCCTTCGCGGGTTTGAGCCTGCATAATTTAGTGAACGGCGTGGCCCTGGGGGCCTCCCTTTCGATTCCCTCATTAGGTTTCATCGTTTTTCTGGCGACCCTGGGGCACAAGGCGCCGGAATTTTTTTCCCTCTCCAGCCTCCTGATGGCGGGGAAGCGTTCCAAACCAAACACAGCCCTGCTGATCGGACTGGTTTCCCTCATGATTCCGGTGGGGGCGGTCCTTTCCCAAATGTTCCTGGCGGAAAAAACGACCGCCGTCCTGGGGGCGGCCTTGGCCTTTTCCGCTGGAACCTTTATCCATATCGCGGTCGTGGACTTGGCCCCGGAGATCCACCAGGCGAAGCATTGGCGAAACTACCATATCGGGGCTTTCCTCGGGGGCCTGGTTTTGATGGGGTTGGCGACAAGATGGGAATGAGGGCTTCCATCGGGATTTGGAATCGGGAGTTAGGAATTTATAGGGTTGTGGGTTTGGGGAAGTTTTAAAATTCCACATTGCTAATTATTTTCGGAGGCTGCCTTGACTGTAACGATCTATGATGTCGCGCAAAAGTCCGGGGTTTCCATTTCCACCGTTTCCCGGGTCCTGAATAACAACCCCAATGTCCTGGAAGAGACCAGGGTGAAGGTCCAAAAGGCCATCGCCGACCTTCATTTCAAGCCCAATCCCATCGCCAGGGGACTGGTGGTCAAGCACACCAACTTGATCGAGGTTTTCTACTCCTGGGCCGGCTATAAATTGAACTTTCAAACCCCTTGGTACGTGGGCCTCCTCAACGGGATCAACGAAGTGGTCCAGGAAAACCAATTCGGCCTTCTCATCAACACGATCGCCGGCGTTTTCGATCCCATGGAAGTGTACAAGAAAGTTTTCCACAATGTGGTGGACGGCGTCCTCATGGTTTCCCCCTACCTGGAGGAAAAGGACGTCCTTCACTTGACGGCGAACCGGGTGCCGGTGGTCCTCATTGGTTACCGAACCGAGGACAAGAACGTGGACTTCGTCGACAGCGACAACCGCGAGGCGGCCATCCAGGTGGTGGATCACTTGGTGAAATTGGGGCATCACAAAATAGCCTGTATCGCCGGCCCGGTGAAAACATCCCGCAACGCCGTGGATAGGCTCGAGGGCTTTCATCAGCAGATCCGGAAGCAGGGGTTGAAAATCCCCCCCGAATATATCGTTGAAGGAAATTTCCTGCGGGAATCGGGAAGGGAGGCCATGAAAAAATTACTGGCTTTGCCCGACAGGCCCACGGCGGTTTTCGCTTCGAACGATTTGATGGCCTTGGGCGCCTGGGATAGCATTGAGGAAGCCGGACTGACCGTGGGAACGGACATCGGGCTGGTCGGGTTTGACGATGTGACCGAGGCCTTTACACCCCCCTATTCCCTCACGACGATCCGCCAGGATTACCGGGCTATCAGCGTCGAGGCCACCAGGATTTTGATCGAAAAAATACAGAGCCAGGGGGAATGGAAGCCCCGGCAAATCCTCATTCCGACCCAGCTGGTGGTGCGGCAATCCTGCGGCTCCAAGAAAAAGTGGTTTTGAAAAGCGGGCAAGGCCCTCCCGAAAAACGCTGATTTTAATTAAAAAAAGTTCATCGCCAGCCAGGCGCCCAAGGGTTTAACACTCAAGCAAGCCATTTCAAGCGCCAGTCCCTGGTTCGTCCCAAGCTTGATGCAAGGGTTGCGAGACCCTACCTCGGCTGATACAATGCCTCGCCTGAGCCAAGGGTCCTCCGGGACGTTTCAGGCCACCGGTTAAAATCGATTCTTTAGGGGTCCTATGCGGCGACTGATGCAAATCCTGGGCGTTCTCTTGGTGATCGCCCTCCTTTGGGCCGTTGTCAGCGGTTTGGGGTTGACCCGGGCCTTCAAGCACCGCAAGGATCAGAAAAAGACCCAGCTTATCGACGATTTCGAATATCTCCGCGATGATTTTGACTGGACCACGGGCGGTTACGCGAAAATCGAGCCTTCCACCGAAAACCAGACCCACGGCAAAAAATGCGCGAAGGTTTCCTTCTATACCACCCACCAGTTTTATGTGACTCCCGTGCCGGGAGTAGCCTCGATGAATTCCTCGCAGGTTTTATATTCCGCGGCGGGCCAAGTTTTATGGAGGCCGGAAATCACCCTCGACACCAATTCGGTCACGAAACTCAACGTCTATGAATGGCAGGATTTTGGGGATTTAAAATTGGACGTCTACAATGACCAGGCCCAACCAGTCAGCTATTTCATTCAAGTGGTCGACTCCAAGGCTTATGTTTACGAAACCACGGGAGTTTTGACCCCGAAAAAAGTCACGAATATCGACGTGCCCCTGGATGATCTGATCAAGACCAGGCTGGACTTGACCAATATCCGGACCTTCAAATTCGCGGTCAACATGGCCGGCGTTCCTGAGCCGATGGTGGCCTATGTGGACAACGTCCGGCTGGAAGGCGACGCCGCGACCCCCATGTCGAAAAAAGAAGTCAATAAAAAGTAGTTCCCGCCTCTCGAAAAAATTCAACCCCCGTTTCACCACAGGTCCTTCGGACCACAGAGACTCGATTAAAAGCCAATCACCGGATCAGGTTTTTGCTTTTCCTCATCACAAATAATTCATCTTTGCCTTACTAAGCTTCTGTGGTCCGAAGGACCTGTGGTGCATGGTGGTGATGCCTGCTTTTGGTTTTATAAGAAGAGCGTCGCGGACAATTCAGCTCCGAAGAACCCGATCGTGTTGCTGGAATTTCCCGTATCCAGGGACTGCCCCAGGGAAAGCCCGAAATCCAACCTTCCCAACACCTGTTCCCATCCAGCCCCCCCATGGAGGGTGGTCGTCAAGGTAGGGCTCCCGCCGCGGAAGGCGTCGTCCTGTTCTAGGACCAGCCCCAGCCTTAAGGCCCAAACCGGTGAAAGCCACCTTTCTCCTCCGAAAGCCAATTGAACAAAATCGGCCGTCGTGGGAGCCGCTTGGTTTGCCGGTGGGGTATCCCCATTCGCGGCAAGGGTGCGGCGGCTCTTCCATTGAAGTCCCATGGTGTATTCCTTGACCTCTTCGAAACCCAACCCCAGGAGAAGGTTCAATTGTTGTTGTTGGAATGAATTGGAAGAGAAACCGTAGTTGGCGAAGTTGTCGTCCCAATGAAAGCCCAAACTCCCGCCGCATTTTAGGTTTTGATCCTCGTCCAAGGGAAGGGAATAGCGGAAAGATCCCTCCATGTTTCCGGACTGGAAATTCAGGCGGCCCAAGGATGGATTTTCAAACAAGGTTGTCGACGCGGAGGTGGTTTGCTCAAATTTCGAGGATTCGTCCAGGAGGGAAGCCGAAAGCTCCACTTTGAGGCTGGCCGGAACCTCATAAATCATTTCAAGACCCGAGGCGTGATAGAGATCGGCGGTGGTGGTTTGGCTGACCAGGATAGGAGCCAAGCTGTTTTCGGATATGCTGAAGGATTGCCGGCCGGATTGGGATCCCGCGGGAAGCGCCAAATAGGCACCGGCTTGCCACCGGGGTTCCCCGGGGGAGGTGACGCCGGGGAAAACGACCGCAATTCCGGTTTTCACCAGCGTCTGGTTTTGGGTTCTTTCACCTTCGAGGAATTCGGAAGCCGGCACCCAGGGATTGGAAATGAGGGTTAAATCTTTTTGGGAATCGAGCAGTTCCACTCCCACGGACCCGAAGGATAGCGCGTAACAAATCCTTACCATTCCCTGGTATTGGTTCAAGGAAGGGGTCTCCGTTCCCCCCGTCTGGGAAAATCCCCCAGCCGCTTGGAAGGCCCAGTGGGGGGAGGGAAAGAGAATCGCTCCCCCGTACCCCGGATGGTCCTCCGGCTGGGCCAAGGCGTCCCAGGCATGGAGGCGGGCGGAACCCCAAGGTCCTTCCTGGTCCGAGTCCAGCCACCTGGCCGAAAGGTCCAGCCGGCTGCGGCTGTTAAGGTAGCCCAGCCCTGCGGGATTTCCATTGAGAAAGAGGTTTAAGTCGCTGGACTCGTCCATGAAAACCGACTCCAAACCGCCGGCGGCATTGAGCCTTGTTTCGGAAGCGGGGCAAAAGGAGGGAACGGCGGCCATACCGGCTAAAAGGGGAAGGGTAAGGATTATCCTTGAAAAGGTTTTCACGGGCCCTCGATCCATAGGTTGCGGGACGCAGTATAGCATCCGACTTCCCGGGTTTCCCTGTTTTGGGGCGGGATGCGGGGTTTTCAGCCATGCCGGTTATCCCAGGGAAGTTAAAGGAAACCCCGGATGAACGAAGTGGTGCCGGCCTATGAGAACCACGGAATGAACCGCGGGGTTCCCGAAGGAGGCCGCCCATGAGGAGGGTTGCCCTGCCATGAAAAATCGTTAAAATAAGCAGTGGAACCCAAATCACGGCGTGGATTTTTTTTAACGCCGTCATTCGTTTTTCGCGGTGATCGCGAAAAACGACCGCCTTAACGCCGGTGATCGCCGTCCGACTTCAGCCGTCAGGAAAATCTCGCGTAAAGGCCCGTTGATATCCGATCCTTATTTCCAGGACACACATGAACACCAACGCCGTAAAACCCGTGCGGCACGGGGATCAAATTGAATTTGAAATCACGTCGCTGGCTTTTGGCGGGGATTCGGTTGGGCGATATCAGGACTTCGCCATTTTCGTTCCAGGCGGGCTTCCGGGCGAAAGGGTCCGGGTCAAGATCACCCAGGTCCGGGACCATTTCGCCACGGGTGAAATCCAGGCCGTCTTAAGGCATTCCCCGGACCGGGTGGCGCCCCTTTGCCCCATTTTCGAGGAATGCGGCGGCTGCCAGTGGCAGCATTTTAATTACCCCCGGCAATTGCAAACCAAGCGGCAATTCGTCGTGGACGCGCTCCAACGGATCGGCCACCTGACGGAGGTCACGGTCCAGCCCTGCCTGCCCTCGCCCAACCCCTACGCTTACCGCAACAAGGCCATGCCGGTCATTTCCATGAGGGACGGCCATTTCATTTCCGGCATTTATGAGCCCCGGTCCCACCACTTGATCCCCTACCACAGCTGCCCGATCCAGGGCGACGCCATTAACGACTTGATCCAAAAAGTTTTACAGAAAATCGACCGTTCGGGATTGACTCCCTACCAGGAAAAAAAACACACGGGATTTTTGAGGCACTTGACCCTGAGGCAGGGCTATAAAACCGGCGAGCTGTTGTTGGCTTTCATCACCCGGACGGAGGTCCCCGACGAAAGGCTCCAGAAGCCATCGGTTCTTCCCGAGGAAATGGATCAAATCCTGCCGCGGATCGCCAGGGAGTTAATGGAGGAGGTGCCGGGACTGGTCGGGGTTTTGCAAAACGTCAATCCTTCCCGCACCAACATTGTCTTCGGCCCCACAACCGCCCTTCTGGCGGGCCGGGACCACTATTACGAAATCATTGACGGCCTCAAGCTGAAAGTGTCCTTAAAATCCTTCCTTCAGGTGAATACGGACCAGGCCGATATGCTGCATACCATCGTCCGCGAAGCCTTGGGCGAACCGGCCCGCAAAAAAAAATGGGGAACAGTCCTGGACCTTTACAGCGGCATTGGTACCCTGGCGATGGCGGTGGCGGATAAGGCCGAATACGTGGTGGGGGCCGAGGAGGTCGGTCCCGCGGTGGAGGACGCGAAGTTCAACGCGGCCTTAAACCAAAAAAACAATATCGATTTCCTCGAAGGCGATGTGGCCCAAATTCTCATGGGGCTGAAGGACAAGGGTCTCGCCCAAATTGACGCGGCCATCCTGGATCCGCCACGAAAGGGCGTATTGCCAGAAGTGCTGGCCCGGATCACCGCCTTGCGCCCCGAACGGCTGGTTTATGTGTCCTGCGATCCCTCCACTTTGGCCAGGGATCTGGCCCTGTTGGTCAAGCACGGGTTCACGGTGGATTGGATCCAGCCACTGGACATGTTTCCGCAAACCTACCATGTGGAATCCGTTGTCAAACTGACTTTCCAACCGCCCCCCGTGGCGGCGCCTCCGCAGACATCGGTTGAGGCGGAGTCGTTCCGCTTGTCTAAACCCCCCGAGCCTCCGACATTGAATGTCTCGGCCAATTTCGAAGTTTTTAAAGAAAAAACTTCCACTCTTTTCGGGGCCGTCGCGCAACAGCTCCGAGCCGGATTGGGCCTCCTATTGGCTATTGTTCTGTCCTTGGCGGTTGGAATTTATGAAATGATCCGGGCCCTGGGGAAGGGATTCGCTTTTCTTTTCCGCCTCGCCGGAAATACCTCCGTTAAGACCACTGGGGCGCTGAAGGATTATTCGAAGGAAAGGGCCGAGCACCTCAACCGCTTGACGAAGTCAGGAGCGGAAAAAAGCCGGGATTTAGTGGAGGGAGTCCGGGAAAAGACGCTCGGGATCAAGGAGAGGATGTTCGCGGCCCTCCAAGCAGGCTCCCGGGAAAAACCACCAACCTTGGATTCCACGATCGAGGCGGGACCCCTTGAGATTTCCGGGTCCGTGGAGATTTTGACCGAGTCAAGAATCATGACCGAAAGCGAGGAAGAGATTGTCGCTTCGGTCCTTGCCTCGTCATATAAAATTTCCAGCTGGGGGCCGGATTCGGCTGAAACAAATCCTGCCCCGACGGGGAAGGCCCTGGGCCTTTCGCCTGAGGTTCCGAGCGCCGCCGGATCCACAGCGGACCCCCTGTTGGATAACCCCCCGAGCCAAAGACTGGATCCGGCGGGTCCCCCCGCCGAAAGGCCTTTATGGCCTCCTCTCCGGAGGCCTTTGTTGAACTGGAAGATTCCTTCATTTTCCATGCCGAAGGTTGTTTTGCCGACTGGAATCAGGGGGGAAAGGCTGATCCGGGGGGCTTTAATCGCTGCTATTTTGGTGGGAGGCGGGCTGGTCGCCAAGGCCACGATGTCCCCGGAGAGCAAGCGGTCCGGGGCCCTGGTGGCCACGGTTTCTCAAATGATTCCCGACGTGATCGCGGTCATGCCGTCCCGAAATTTTCTTCGGTATGAAATGGTCCCCTTCGAGGTGAGGGTCAACGCGGCCGAGATGCCCTATTTTTCCCAGATGCACGCGGTGGTGGAAGTTTACCGGGGAGGGGAGCCGGTCTCCATGGTGGACGGCAAGTCCCGATTGACGCTTAAGAAAGACTCAGCTAACGGTAAATTATTCGGCAACTGGCCGATTCCCTACAATCCGGCTCCCGGAACCTATGTGGCGGAGGTCATTGTTTCCGCTCCCCAATGGAACTCGCCGAAAACATTCGAGTCCGCCTTCACGGTTTCTCCCTTGAGGCCTCAGGGCCTTTACCCTGGCTACGCCGGACTGACGATGGAGGGGGGGAAACAAATGGTCGGCGGGGCGGTGCCGGCGCTGGATGGCGGCGATTCGTTCAAATCCGCCAATGCCATTGACTGGGCCAAGTTCATGGGCGCCAATCTTTACTGCTACTTGATGGGACAGACTTCCATTTGGGACCATTTGAATCCCAAAGACTTTCCCTTCGCGCGGGGGGACCTGGAGACGGGACGGAAGTACGCCCGGGCCGCCCACAACGAGGGATTAAAATTCGCGGCCTACATGACCACCTTCAAGGTGATCGGTGACGCCTGGAACCAGGCGCCCTATGAGTTCTCCCTGGGGTATGACCCGGACACCGACGAGGTGATCCAAACCCGTTTTATTTCCCTGAACGACAAGAAGCGCCGGCAGGACATTATCGATTTCCTGAAAGAAATGGAAAACGAACCCGACGTCGACATCGTGGGGATGGATTACGTGAGGACGGGATCGGCCGGTTATGAGATGGTTGATGAGTTCGTAAGGGACTTGAGCGTGCCGGGCCCGGCCGAGTATTGGACCATGACCAAGCAAGAGCGGATTCATTGGCTGGCGAAGACGGTGGAGTTGAAGGAAAACAAGGACGTCGTCGCCCTATTCGAGTGGTGGCGCGCCCACAAGGTCGCACTGACGTTGAAGGGCATCCTCGACGAGGCCAAATTGACCAAGCCTGTGTTTACCTTTACGCTCGGCTGGCAAATGGGCCATCAGCACGGACAAGACCCGGCCATGTTCGTGGATGCGGGCATCAATTATAACCACATCATGCTCTACGAGGGCGACCGCAACACTTTGGAATCCATGAAAAAGCAATGGCCCGAGTACTTGGCGAGGGGCAACGGAATGTACGCCATGGGCGAGATGGTGGATTTCAATTGGGTTCAAAAATCCCTGGATCCGCCCGGCCCGGAGGAACTTTACAACAGGGAAATCGAGACGTTCCACAACTGGTTCCCGGTGAACGCCGGAGTGGGCATGTTTTGGCACGATCTCTACAGGATTATCTACGGCATCCGGGGCCCCTATTCGAGCATGGAGTGGGTCATCGCGGGAGGGAAAGCTTTTTCCACCCTTCGGCAGGCGCAGGGCCTGTCGCCCATCGAGGTAACTCTATTGGCGCCTAAAGAAATCCCGGCGGGGGTCCCCGTTCCCATCAGCGTGGTGGTGCGGAACCATTCACCGGAGAATTTAAAAGGCGTGGTGCTCCACCAAATCGACACAGCCAAGGATTATTACGTCGACCTGGCCACGGTGGGGCCCTTTGACCTGCCCGCGGGAAACATGGTCAAGATCAAGAGCCTTTTCGTGAACATTCCCCGGGAAGACCACCCGGAAAGGGACAATCGTTACATGGCGGCGGTCATGGTGGAAAAGCCGGGACAGGCCCTGAGGGCCTTCGACTTTATTTATCTTAAAAAACTATCTTCCGGGGCCGTCCTGAAACGGGTTGACGATGAGGCGTCCGCCGATGAGCGCGGAACCGAAACCTCTAAAAAGTAGCGGAGGCCTGTTGAAGGCTCCAGGTTCACCTGGGTTCTTCTCGTTAAACCAACCACTTGAAGAAACCGGTTTTCATTGGGAAAAAGCCGCTGGGCGCAACCCTTCAAAGTTTCTTCCAGGTTAAAAAACATTCCCGCTTTTTTAAACCTTTCTAGTAAAATACCGGGGCTTTGTCAAAGGACGGCCCTGGGGCCGTCGCTTGTCCGCGAATCAACGGCCGAGAAACTCAGGCGAGAAACCTTAAAATCTTAAATTTTAAGAGACTTTCCTGGCACAACTGTCTCTCCTGGAAGGGGTGGATATGGGCTCGGTGAAAACTTCTCCTCTGATGTTAAGCCTGTTGGGTTTGTCGCTTTTAACGGGTTGCGGCGCGGTGTTCGTCAATGAGGGCTCTAAAAACGCGTCACTGGCCATGGGTCTGGCCAATCCCGGCGGGAACCAAAAGAAAGTGGATGTTCCTAAAGACGCCCGCGTCATGAATAATTTTGACGACGGGTCCAAAACCTTCAGCCCCAAGTTGTACGGCAATCCCGGCGGGACTTGGATGACCTTGTCCTTCGCCGGCAACAAAGCCAATGATAACTTCATCGCCGAGGGCGGCGCCAACGGGACTCCCAAATGCGCCCATGTATTCGGAACCTTGATCGACAAGGGCGATGCGGCTTATCCGGCCTTCACCCTCCAGGGAAAATTCAAGGACAGCGGCTACTATGACGCTGGCGCCTTCACGGGCCTCAAGTTCTACTATAAATGCCCCTCCGATGACCAAGCCTTGAAGCGCCGCTTCATGATCGGGATCGCCCCGACCCTCCCGACTTCCGAGGGCGGGACCTGTACGGACGGTTGCTATAACAATTTTGGGGGCGATTTATCCACCGCCCCCGAGTGGATCCAGAAAACATACGCTTTCGCCGATATGAAAAGGGAATCCGGCTGGGGATCGCCCGTGACGCCGCCGGATTTGGTGGACCACTTAAAGGAATTTATCACGATCAAATGGGATCATTCCGCCAATAACGCCGCGGGAAGCTACGCCATCGATTATTACGTGGATGAAGTCGAATTCTTTTAGAAGCTCGTTGGGATGACCGCCGCCGTCGCGGCCTGGTTTTTATCAGGGGTTTCATCAATAAATTATTTCGAGGTTTCTTTTGAGCTTGAGGTTCAAGACCATCCCAGCGCGGCTTTTCCTTTTGGCCCTTTTCCTCGGCGCCGGCGCCACGGGACTTTTCGCCAATCCCTACGAGCAAATCACCTCCGACCAAAAACTTTACCAGCGGGTGAAAAAACTGGGGGATTACGGCTTGTTGGACCCCGGGGATAAGGCTGTGCTCGACGAGGGCAAGGTTGTCACCAAAATGGAACTGGCTTTCTACACTGAAAAGGCCAAGGCCCGGATTTCCGCCCCCCAATTGGGACAGCCCCTGCCCGCTACCCCCACCCCCGTTCCTTTCCTCCAACCGGCGTCGCCCGATCTGATGACGCTTCCTCCTGCGCTTTTGTCCACCCCGACGCCGATGCCCGTATTTGTCGCTCCCGGAGTCAGGAGCGAGATTGACGAGCTGTTGAAGGAACTGCGGGCTGAGTCCGCGGCTTTAAGGACCCGCTTGGCCCTCAACGACGAACGTTTGAAAGGGCGCGAAGATGAAATCGCGAAGTTAAAACCCATCCAAGATGAGGTGGATTCGGTCTGGAAGAAGGCCAATAAATCCGGCGGCATTCCCCATTTCAACACCAAGTCCTATACGCGTTTCGAGAATATCCATTTGTCGGGTATCGCAACGGAAAATGTCTCGCGGGCGATCAATGAAATTAAAATGGAAATCTACACCGACCTGGGAGGGAAAGGAGCCATTGACGTGGGCTTTACGGGACAGGTTTCCTCCTCCAACTCCAACGCAGGGGCCGTTTCCCTGGCGCCTTATGCCCCCGCCGTCAATTTCATCCTTGACGGTTCTTTGGGCCGTTGGGACACCAATTTCGCGGTGGAGGCTTATAAGCCGGATACGACTTTGGGTGATTTTACCAGGGGCGTTTCGCCGACATCGATTCGGCGTTTTGAGAGGCCATTTGAGGTCAAAAACTTTTCCGACGATAAGGACACCAAAATTTGGGATGACTATATGGACAGCATCGGCTTCGTCGCCACCGCCTCCGTTGGAGCCCAATCCACCAATGACCGGGTTTTTGACGGGCTTTTTATGACCGGTACCAACCTACCCCTGGTTTCCAAGGACGCCAAAATCAACTTCTTGGTGGGCCGCATGGGAACTTCCGCCACCCAAACCCAGAGATGGGAAGAAGCGCTCAAGTATTCCCAGCCATTCGCCAACGGCCTGATCCGGACCTCGGTGGCGACCCAATGGGTGAACGATAATTTCGGAATCTCCCAGCCGCTGGTGGCCCAATTGGACCTGAAGTGCCTGGAAGTGGACTTGGGCGTCGATCTCAAACCCTTCTATTTGTCCCTTGAGTGGGGAGGGTCCTATTTCCGCACCGGACTCGATCTCAATAACCTGTCGGACTTAAATCCCAAAGCCGTGGAAGCGGGGGCAGGCTTGGCCTCCCTGTCCTGTTATCCCTTCACGGTTTCCTATCAAGCCATCAGCGACGATTACGCCAATTTCCAGAGCAGGGTCATGATGAGCGGTTTCAACCTAGCCCGATATGGGGTGAACTTCACTCAGGACCACGTTCCGGACGTATATGGGGCCGTCGGGGAAGTGGATAACCTGATCAGCGACCGTTACGGCTGGAAGGTGAATTTAGGATGGAACGGCCGCAAGCAGGATTGGATGAAAAGCTGGCCCAGCTTTTTGGATAATGTGGTCGTTAATTTCGACGTTGCCCAAAAGACCGAATATTCGACGGTCTATAGTCCCACCGGTTATAACGTGATAGAGCCTATCAACATGCTTTCTTTTTATTACCCCGATGACGAGGGACTCTGGGGCCTGAATTTCTGGGGCGGCTATCCCAATCCTTACTCCGTTCGAAGCACTTATAGCAGCAACATCCAGGCGATTCGTGATGACGGGGATCCGGGGGCCCTCCTTTACGATGTTCGTTACCAATTCCAAATGAGTACGGAGAGGATTCCCCTGATCCTGCCGGTGCCCAACGAGAATATCCAGGACGTGAACGGCAGGCCCGTCACCGTGGGCAGCGGGTTTAACAGCTTTATCAACTTGACCCACTTGAAGTCCTACAATTACATCACCCTGACCACCAAGCTCAAGCTCAACAAAATGTTGGGCATGGAAGCGCCCTTCTATGGCGCCTTTTTCTTCACGGACAACCGAGTCTCCGGGAAAGCTACCGACCCAACCCAGGCCGATATCCCGTCCTTGTTTGACCAGACGGTTTACGACGGCACCTTAATGATCCAGGCCCTTAAGAACCTGAACCTGTCCGGTGAATTGGGAATGGAATATTGGAAATGCGATTACACCTACCCCCTCATCGATTACCGGACCGATTCCATTGGCGCCGGTTTGTCCTGGGATATCCCCTGGGGAGGCGCGAAATGGATTTGCCGTTACAAACATTTGATCTTCCACAGCGCCAACGTTGCCGCCAACAGCTATGAGGGCGACCAGGTGTTCAGCCAGCTTTACTTTGTTTTTTAATAAAGAAGGGTTTTGAAAGTGAAAAAGCGGATCCTCTTCCAATTGACCTTTTGCCTGGCTCTCGCCTGGGCCTCGCCCTTGTGGGCGAGTCATGGGACCTTGTCCTCCCATGACCGGGATCCTTGGATCGACGAGAGGGTCAAGGATTTGGTCGCGGCTGGCTGGGCTGAAAAACCAAAAGGGCCGGTAAGGGATATGACAAATCTTCAAGTGGCCCAACTCACAGCCCAAGCGGCCCAAATGATATTGGCCCAAGCGGACGTTTTACCGCCGCCGTCTTTGGATGGGCTGCCTCCCGGCCTTCCGGGTGAATTGGCCCAACCCTCCCTGGCAGCGCCAGCGGACAACAGCGCCCCGGCCGCTTCCAAGAGCCTGAGGGACCTGGTAGAGGAGTTCAAGTCGGAAATATCGGCGATGAACGTGAACCTGGCCAAGTTGGAGGACAAGCTTTACGACCAACAGCTCCGAGCTGGTCAATTCGCCGATCTCCAGCAGGAATACCTTAAACGGACTGGCTCGGAAATGACCGGGTTCTCCCACGGCATATTCAACACTTACCGTGGTTACGGGGATGGCGCGGCCTATGGCAACATGGATTACAACGATGTCATGATGATCGATTTTGGGATCAAGAGTGTACCGGTGCCTTTTCTCTTGTTCGAGGCCAAAACCCGGCTGTACCGCACCGTGGGTCTCTATTATGTTGATCCCATCACGCCTCCCTTGGTCCTGCGCTGGCTGGCCCTGAAAAATTACAACGAACAATTCACCTTCACCGCCGGGGATTTCTACCAGAAGTACACCAAGCTCACCCTTTGGAATTATGAAGTGCCGGTTTACACCTTCATTGAACCAACTTCCTTTAGGCGGACCAGGAAGGACGTTGAGGAAATTGTTTACATGGATCACGGCACGGATTGGCACATGAGGGGCTTTCAAGCCTCCACCGCGCTGGGTTGGCCCGATAACGAGGTGCTGGGCCGCCTCAAGGTCCAGGCCATGGCGGGAGAATTGAAGTCGTCCACTGAACAAAGCTTCAGCGATTATTACGCCGGGACCCAGGCTTCCATGAGTTTTTTCAACGACAACCTGGAATTCAAGGGAACAGGGTTGCTTCTCTGGGATGATCCCAACAGCGCCAGCGTCCCTTACCTTCCCGATTTTTCCCTCAGTTTCGCCAAGCAGTACCAAATTGGGAGTATCAGCGCCCGCTTCAACCTGCCGATAGCCGACCAGATCAGTTTGTCCGGCAACACGGAAGCCGCTTTCAGCCAATACAACGATGACAGCCGAAACGCGGACCGCACTTTCCAGGATTGGGCCCTCTTGTCCGAAGGCTCGGTCAACCTGTTCGGAGTCCATTTGAAGGCCAAGTACATGAATATCGGCCCCTTCTTTTATTCCCCTGGAGCCCAGACCAACCGTTATAACGCCCTGCCGGGAGCCAAGGGTTACATCAGCACCAATCTTTACCTGGACAACAACCTGCCTGGCTATATCAATAATTATGTTTTCCAAGGCGTGAACCGGCCTGCCTTCGCTGCTTATGACCGCACGGTGGAAAATATTCTTCCCTACGGGGACGCCACTCCCAACCGTTTGGGAATCATCCTGGGGATTTCAGCCGATATCGGCAAAGATGGTTGGTTGAAACCCCAAGCTTCTTTTGTCCTCGATTCGGGCAGCCTGGGCATGCATGAGATTCAACCCAATTATGTCCTGGATGGATTGGGCGACGGAGCCGTAGCGGTTGAGACGAACACGCCCCCCAACGTTTCCACCATCCGGACGTTCGGCGGGTTGGAGGCGGCGGTCGGCGCCGACATCGCCAAGGCCGCTGGCCTGAAGGACCGGACCTATTCCATCGGGTTGGATTATAAGAACCAAAAAACCACCCTCGTAGGATTGGGGGATCCCCTTATCACCGATACGGTCATCCTGGCGGCGGATTTTTCCATTCCCATTCCGGGAATTTCCCTGGTGGGCTCCTTCGCCTTTGTCCGGACCGGATCCTCGGGTAAAGAATTTATATTGACCGGACAGGGGAATCCCTCCTCCTACGCTAATTATCCCTTCTATTTGGACAACTCCAGCATCGGAAGTTATTCCTACGAATCGCTCAATGCCACCAAGACGACATTGGCTTACGGCTTGGAGTTTCCCTTCACTCCCGAAATCCGGTTCAAGGGCGACCTGTTCCTGACCCAATACACTACCGATAATCCCGACTATGAGCGCTGGGATGAGATTTGGAGGGCTTCCTATGAAGTATCCTTCTAATTTCAAAATTTGGACCCTGGCGGTCCTTTCCATTATCCTTCCGGCCGCGGCCTTGGCGGGCGGGGATCTATTCTCGGTCGTACCTCCAGGGGACGCGACTTACGCCCAATTGTCCCAATTGGAAAAAGCGGGACTCCTTCCTGATGGGGAATCCTCGAAAGTCCTGACCCGCTTTGAGGTGGCCCGAAAAATCCTACAGGCCCAGGAAAAATACGGGGAAATCGTGGTGGCCCAGGCTGATGATATTCCTCCGCCTCCGGGGGACACGGATAGTTTGGCTCCTACCACGGCCCCCGCCTCTCCCGCGGTTTTGTCCGCCGCGCCTGCGGCCTCCGCGCCGGCACCACCGCCAGCGGCCCCGGCGGTTGTTCCCGCCGCCCCCAGCCAGGCGGAACTGGCCCAAGCTGAAAAAAATCTCCACAGCTTGGCCGAGGCTTACCAATTTGAGCTAAAAAGGGTGGAGGATGAGGTTAAATCCAGGGAAAGCCGTGCCGCGGCGGTGGACGCATCCCAATACGATATTTTCCAGAGGCTTAAGGGCTTTACCGATTATCCCAACGTTGCCTTCCACGGTTTAGGGAGGGCCTTCGCCTTTTCCCGCCAGTATTATGGGGATTACAACTTTCCCGATCCCGGCTACCGGGAAACCTGGGGCTATTTGGACTTAAAACCGACCGGAGCTATTTCCAAACAAGTCAAATGGGACGCCATCTTGCGGTTTCAAACCAGGTTCCAGCCGGATCTCAGCACCGATTCCATGAATTTCCAACGCATCACCATGGTCTTCAGCCCTGATTGGTTCACCGCCACGGTGGGGGATTTCGACGAGTCCTACACGCCCTTTACCCTTTGGAACCGGAACAATCTCGATCTCAAATACATACCGGAAATGGTGGCCCGCAGGGACAGCCAAGAAAAGTATGAGAGCTACTTCGATAACGCCACCCAATGGCCATTCCGCGGCCTTCGGATAGGGACGGAACTGGCTTGGGCCGACTCGCCTGTCGTGGAAAGGTTCAAGGCGTCGGTTTTCGCCAATATGATCGCCAACGGGTTCAACGCTGATACTAAAAACGGAAACTTCTTCGGCCCGACCAATTTTACCGACTGGGTTTTCGGGGGGCAGGCGAGCCTGGCTTCCAAAAAATGGTATTTTAGCAACTTATCCCTGCAGTTGAACCTTGGCGCCCAAGGTGTCATCTTAGACGAACCCCTTGATACCAACACTCCCGGCACTCTCTACAACACTACCGACCCATCCACTTGGGCCCACCAATATCTGGTGGGGAGCTGGACCCCGGATTTGCGGCTTGGTTTCGGTGGAAATTTTTATTTCGGCCTTGGGGGGGATCTGGCCTTCTCCAGCTACCAGGATGACAAGAGGGACAACAATAAAATCATCAGCGACTACGCCGCCACCGGTGGAGCCTATTTCCAATTGGAGCAATCCAAAATTAGTTTCAGCTTCCTGGACGTGGGTCCTTCTTATTACTCCCCCCTGGCCCAAGTACGTCAGGATCTATATCAAAGGCAGGACCTGTTCAACGGCCCTACTGTGAGGGATACAACGGACATATTCCAAACTCCCCTGCGCAGCCGGTTCCTTTTTACCAACGTTCCCAGGCCCAGCGGTATTTTCAGCTTCTATGACCGCACCGAGGATAATACGTTTCCTTACGGCCTCGGCACGCCCAACCGCCAGGGACTGGGCATTGATTTGGACGTGAAAGCCCTGGAAAAACAGGCCCTCAAGATCAAGGGGTCGGTCTACTTCGTCCAGGAAATTAGTGGTAACCTTGTCTCCAACCCAGCGCAAACCAGCGTCACGGTTTTGGACGGGACAGCGGCCGTACCTGTGCCCATGAGGACCTTCACCTACATCAACGTGGGTCCTTCCTTGAATATCGGTCCCTTGATCCAGTGGGACCGGGACTTGGAAATCGGGGCCAATGTGCGGTATGAGCAGACCAGCAGCGGCCTGGGGACTTTGGATAGTGCTTGGATCCTCAGCGGAATCAAAGTCGGGGTTTTGCCGGCCTTGGATGTGACGGCGGCCTATAGTTACAAAAGGAGCAAGGGCGCGGATGCGGGTTATGGCGGCACTACCTTTGCCCGTTATCCGTATATTTTTGACAATACCGACATCAATCCGCCCCTCGGCTTGGGCTACTCGGTTTTCTACGTGGACAATCAAACGCAAAGCTTAAAACTGTCGACCGCCTTCCACGCGAACCGCAACTCGAATTTTTACCTGGACTATTCCTTGACCACGGGGATCACGGCGATCGCGCCCCTTCCCGCGGCGACATTGAACAACCAGTACATGGAGCTGACTTATGAAATCATGTTTTAACCTTTTTTTCCTCCTGGCCCTGTCCTGCGCCGCCCTTTGGGCTGGCTGCGAAGCCAAGGTCGCGCCAGTGGGAGCCTATTCGGCGCCGGCCACGACCGCTGACCGGACAGTGGTGGTTGATTTCAACAGCGTTCCCTCAACCCTTCCCTCGTCCCAACCGCCCAGCGGCCCCTTAACCGATATCAACGGGTTTCCCGTTTCTTTTTATCCGATCAATCCCTTGCTCTTCGAACCCATACCAGGGAATCAACTTCAATTTCCCGGTTCGGTTCAGGTCGTCAATAATTTTTCAATCTATGAGAACGCCGTTCTGGATTTCGAGGGGCCGGGAGCGAACAACAGCCTTTGGGCCGCCCATATTTCCGGGGCCGTGACGGATCTTAGCAACAACGTTTTCCCGGCCGTGGATTTCCAGATTCCCATGGAAAGCGGTTCGAAGTACGACATGAGCTTTTTCACGGGAGTGAACTTTTATTACAAAACCTCCGCCGCGGACAAGGTCTTAAAAAGAGTCTTCCAAATTCCCACCCTCCAGACCCAGGCCCCGCCCGCTGGAAATTGCGACAATTCCACAGGCAAGTGTTACGACCATTTCACCTTGACCCTTCCCAGTACCAACGGGTCCTGGCGGAAATTCTCGGTGAAGTTCACCGATTTAACCCGGGGGGGCTTTGGTTGGCCGATGAATCCGCCTAATTTGACCGGTGAAAACCTGAAGGAAGTCCTTTGGTTGCAATGGGAAGAAAGCAATGCCAACATCGCGGGAATCGCGGGGGTTGATTTTTGGGTGGATGAGGTACAATTCTTTAAATGAGGGTCGAGGGAGGCTTTTCGATGGGACGGTTCAAAGGTTTATGTTTCGTCGCCGGCTGTTTGTCGCTGGTCGTCCTGGTCTCGAGCCAGGGATGTAACGGCAAGGTTCCGGCATTGCCGAGGGTTTTAGCCCCGGCTCCCGCGCCCCTTGCCCCCAACGTCATTTCGGATTTTGAAAATGGAAGCCCCAATATCAGCCCGCTGCTCGCCGGCACCAACAACGGGACTTGGAGGCTTGCCACTTTCGGCGGTCCCGGCTACGCCCCCAACACCGTGCCGACAGTCTTCGTGGTTCACAACACGGTCCCTGACGCGACCAACTCCAGCAATTTCGCCCTCCACTTTGCCGCGGATTTAAGGGCGGCTGGTACAGGCTGCGGTTATGAGGCCGACCAATTGGTTTGCCCCCTTTACAACCAAACCGCTGGCACTTATTTTGACGCCAGCGCCTATACGGGTATCCAGTTCATGATTAACGTCCAACCGACCGACACGAACACAAGCCCTGTCTTCCAAGTGGTCATCGACCAAACCGAACCGCCCGCGGCCCATTCGGGAACCTCCGGCGGCATTTGCACCGGCGTTGGCTGCAGCGGGGGCTGTTATGACCATTACCAAGCCGCGATGCCGAAGGGGACGGACCCCACGGCCGGGACTTGGCAGACCATCACCCTCACTTGGAACCAGTTCAGCTGGCCCAGCTTTGGCACGGCTCCCTCGCCCAATAATTTGGCAGCCCACCTGGATAAAATCATCTTTTTGCAATGGACCTACAGCGACAACACCGCCGGATCGCCCGGCAGTCCCGTCGTGACCCGTACGGACTTCTGGATCGATAACGTGGAGTTCCTGCCTTAAAGGCCGCCAGGAACCTTTCCGGGGTTCCTGGGCTTTTCCGCCTGGAACAGCCCATCTCATTCTTCTTTTTCCCCGAACCCTGTCCTATACTACGTCCCCTCAAACCGAACAGGAGACCCAGCCTTGTCGTTAAGCCATATTCGAAATTTTTGCATCGTCGCCCATATCGACCACGGGAAAAGCACCTTGGCGGACCGGCTGCTGGAATTTACCGGCGCCATCCCCCCCCGGGAAATGAGGGCCCAGCTCATGGACCAAATGGACCTGGAGCGGGAAAGGGGCATTACCATCAAGGCCAAGGCGGTCAGGTTTTTCTATAAAGCCAAGGACGGCCTGAAGTACGAGATGAACCTGATCGACACGCCGGGCCATGTGGATTTTAACTATGAGGTCTCCCGCAGCTTGAAGGCTTGCGAGGGGGCCCTCTTGCTCATTGACGCCTCCCAGGGCGTGGAAGCCCAAACCCTGGCCAACGCTTTTTTGGCCATTGACCAAAACCTCACGATCATCCCCGTGATCAATAAGATCGACCTGCCGGCCGCGGACGTGGAACGGTGCAAAAAACAAATGGAGGAATCGCTCACCATCGAAGGCTCCGAGGCCATTCTCGCCTCCGCCAAAGAAGGCATCGGCATCGAGGAAATATTGGAAGCGATCGTCACCCGGGTGCCCTACCCGAAGGGAAACGCGGAGGAGCCCCTGAAGGCCCTCATTTTCGACTCGATGTTCGACATCTACCGGGGAGTGATGATTTTCATCCGGGTCATCAACGGGTCCATCCAAAAAAACACCAAGATGAAATTCATGGCGACCAACAAGGTTTTTGAGGTGGAGGAAATCGGGGTCTTCAAACCCAAAATGGAAAAATCCGAAACCCTCTCGGCGGGGGAAGTCGGCTATGTGGCTGCCAATATCAAGGACGTCCGGGACGCCAAGGTGGGGGATACGATCACCGAGGAAGGCCGGCCCACCGCTGAGGCCATGCCGGGTTTTAAAGACGTGCTGCCCATGGTTTTTTGCGGACTCTACCCGGTCAGTACGGACGATTACGACCAGTTGAAGGAAGCCTTGTCCAAATTAAAGCTCTCCGACGCGGCCCTGTCCTACGAGCCGGAAACCTCCCTGGCCTTGTCCTTCGGCTTCCGCTGCGGGTTTTTAGGCCTCCTCCACATGGAAATCGTCCAGGAGAGGCTCGAGAGGGAATATAACCTCAATTTGATCGCGACCGCCCCCAGCGTTATTTACCGCGTCAAGAAAACCAACGGGGAAGAAATATTAATAGATAATCCCAGCAAGCTTCCCGACACGACCCTCATTGAGGAAATTCTGGAGCCCTATATTGCCGCCAAGGTGATTGTCCCGGCCGATTACATCGGCGCCGTGATGACCCTCTGCCAGGGCAAAAGAGGGGACCATAAAGACACCAGCTTCCTCGACACCACCCGGGCGGTAATTACCTACGAGCTCCCGCTGGCGGAAGTGGTCATGGATTTCTTCGATAAGCTCAAGAGCGCCACCAAGGGCTACGCTTCCCTGGATTATGAGCCCATTGGCTACCGCGCGGGGGATGTGGTCAAAGTGGATATTCTCCTGAATAACGAGGTGGTCGACGCGCTCTCCTTTATGGTGCACAAGGACCGGGCGGCGATCCGCGGCAGAAGCATCGCGGAAAAGCTGAAGGAAATCATTCCTGAACAAATGTTCGAGGTTCCCATCCAGGCGGCCATCGGCGGAAAGATCATCGCCCGGGAAACGGTCAGGGCCCGCCGCAAGGACGTCCTGGCCAAGTGCTATGGGGGGGACATCTCCCGCAAGCGCAAACTCCTGGACAAGCAAAAAGAAGGCAAGAAGCGAATGAAGTCGATTGGAAGCGTGGAAATACCCCAGGAAGCCTTCATGGTGGTGTTAAAAGTCGAGGATTAAGGCCTTTAACCACAGAGTTACACGGAGTAACACAGAGTAAGGCTAAAGGACGTCTTGATTTAAGTAAAAAGGATGGGTCGTACTCGGTGTAACTCTGTTCACTCTGTGGTGAAATTTTTCGAGGAGTTTTTCATGGAAAACTTGAACACGATTCTTTACATCATGGCCGGGGTCTTGACCCTGGTGGAGGCGGTCCTGCGCTGGGGATTTCCTTCCTTCCGGCGGAATCCCGCCAACGCGGGAACCGTGGAGACCCTCGATTCCCTTTGGGTGGCCATGGTGGTGGCCCTCTCGCTCAAGGCGGTCCTGCTCCAGCCCTTCACGATTCCCTCCGGATCCATGGAGGATACGCTCCAAATCGGGGATTATATTTTAGTGAAGAAATACGAGTTCGGATATTCCCTGCTGAATAAAACGCCCCGCTTTCTTGAGTTTAAAAAACCCCAGCATGGGGACATCCTGGTTTTTGTCTACCCCCAGGACCATTCCAAGGATTTCATCAAGCGATGTATCGGCCTGCCGAATGATGTCATCGAGCTCCGCAACGGGGATCTTTACCGCAACGGGGAAAAACAGGTAGAGCCCTACGTGAAGCACCTGTTCACGCCGAAAGAATCCCTGGAAATGGACGGACCCTCCTCCTACAAGGTCAATTACGGCCCCGTGACCATCGAGCCTGGTCATTACTGGATGATGGGGGATAACCGGGACAATAGCCTGGATTCCCGCTACTGGGGCCAGTTGGACGAGAAACTGATCAAGGGCAAAGCTTGGTTTATTTACTGGCACAGCAATAATTTCCGCCCGGATTTCCAACGGATGTTCAGATTCGTCCATTAATAGAAAGGCATTCGCCACAAGCCCCCTTTGGGGCCGCAATTCACTCGAAATAAATCTTTGATCAGAAGAAATTCTTCAACCTAATTTTCGGGCTTCGTGCCGCCGCATCCCCGAAGGGGAGAAGGCGATTGTGGTGAGAGAGGTTTTATTTTGAACGCTTACATCCATATCCCCTTTTGCACTTCCATCTGCAGTTACTGTGATTTCACTTCTTTCGCGGGAATGGAATCCAAAATGAGGGCTTATGTCGGCGCGGTTTGCGCCGAGATCGATTCCTCGAACCTGGAGGGACCCCTCCAAACGGTTTATTTCGGCGGCGGAACGCCCTCCTTGCTTCAACCGGAGGAATTGGAAAAAATTTTAACCGCCCTCGGGGCCAAGGCGGGTTTTGACCCTCGGGCGGAGATTTCCATGGAAGCCAACCCGGAAACGGTCGATTTGGAAAGATTGAAGGGTTATCGGGGTCTTGGCGTGAACCGCCTCAGCTTCGGCGCCCAGGCTTTTCAAAAAGAAATTCTCAAAAAACTGGGCCGCGGCCACGAGTGGGAAAGGGTGGAGAAGGCCTATCAGGACGCCCGAACGGCGGGGTTCGCGAACGTTAATCTCGATTTGATGTTCGGCCTGTCCGGCCAAACCCTGGAAATGTTCCAGGCGTCCCTTCAGAAAGCCGCCGCCCTTAAGCCGGAGCATTTGTCCCTTTACGCCCTGCAGGTGGAAGAGGGAACGCCCTTGGCGAAGCAGGTGGCGGAAGGACTTGCGCTTCCCGGCGAGGATGAGGTGGCCGATGAATACGCCTGGGCCCAAGCCTTTTTGGCGGCCGAGGGGTTCGAGCAATATGAGGTCTCCAACTTCTCCCTTCCGGGTTTATCCTGCCGCCATAATTGGAACATCTGGCGGGGGGAAGACTATTGGGGTTTTGGGGTCGCGGCGGTGGGTACGGTCCGGGGTGTTCGCCACAGCCATGGCGACAACCTGGGTGAATATCTCCAATCCTTAAAGTCAGGCCAAACCCTTCAATGGGAAAATCTGCCGGATCAGGTGAGGGCCTTTGAAAAATTAATGCTGGGGCTCAGGACAAATGAAGGTGTTGCCAAGGGGGAGATCGAGCGATACGCCCAATCCCAGGGGATCTCGTACGAAACGAAGTTTAAGCTTTTTCAAAAAGAGGGCTTTCTTGCCCTGGAAAAGGACCGCTATCGGGTCACTTCCAAAGGCTATTTTGTCCTGAACGGACTTCTGGAAGTATTGGTGGCCTGAGAACCCATTATTTTCCGTGATTTTGGCAGGTGGGAGGAGGGCGCTGGAACGTTGACATTCCCCCTTCGCTACCTATTATGATGAAGCCTTCGACATCGAATTGGAACTGGGAGATACTCCGTGGCGTTCAACCAACTCTTGCAGGAACGGGAAGAAAATGTCCTGTCCTCGGTCATCCACCATTACGTGGCCACGGTGAAGCCCGTGGGTTCCCAGTTGATCGCGGAAAACATGGACCTCTCCTCCGCCACCATCCGCCATGTCCTGATGGATTTGGAAAAGAAGGGTTATTTAACCCATCCCCATACCTCCGCCGGCCGGATCCCCCTCGACCAGGGTTATCGCTTCTATGTGGACCGCCTCATGCAGGCGAGGGCCTTGAACCTCAAGGAAAAACAGCAGGTGGAACAGCAGTATGAAAAGGCGAAGGATGAGGTGGAAACCCTCATGCGCCACACGGCGAAGATCCTTTCGGCCATGACCCGGCTGGCGGGCCTGGCGGTTTTTCACCTGCCCCAGGAAATATCCCTGGACCATTTTAAAATCGTGGCCATTGATTCCCGGAAAGTGATGGTTATCCTGGTCCTGGAGCGGGGATTGGTCAAGGAAGAGCTGGTCTGGCTCGAAGCCCCGGTGGAGCTGAAGGAAATCACTAAAATCACCCAGCTGTTGAACAGCCGGTTCGCGGGGAGGACCTTAACCCAAATCCGCGAGAGCTTATTGAAGGAAGCGGAGTCGCTCAAAAAAGCCAAGCTGGGCATCCTTGAGACGGCCTTGAGATTGATCGAAGGCGCGCTTCAATTTAAGGGTGAGGAGGTCCATATGGAAGGCGCTTCCTTCCTGACCGAACAGCCGGAATTTCAAAACGTCCAAATGATGGAGCAGGTGGTGCGGTTGGTCGAGGAAAAACAGCCTCTGGCCCAAATCCTGGGCCGTCAATGGAGCCGCCCGGGGATGGCGGTTGAGATCGGCCACGAGTTTCCCCAGTCCTTTTTAAGAAATTTTTCTTTCGTCCATGTTCCATATTATTACCAGGGGAAGGTCGCGGGAGCCCTCGGCGTATTGGGCCCCACGCGGATGGCTTATGACCGGGTGGCGGGCGTGGTCCGCCATATGGCCCTCCACCTGGAATCGGCGCTCACCCAAAGGGAAGGATAAACCATGACGGACTATTCCTCGCAAGAGCCGGAAATTGAGATCATTTCCAGTTCGGTTGAAAAAGACGAAGACGCCTCCTTTCAACCGGTCCCGAAGCCGGGGGCGGAATCCAGCGCCGAAGCGGTGGAGTGGAAGCAAAAACACGACGACATCAAGGAACAGCTGGTTTGGATGGCGGCGGATTTCGACAATTACAAGAAACGGGCCTTGAAGGAAAAAGAAGAGCATCTTAAATTCTCCCAGGCCGGCTTATTAAAAGAGATGCTGGTGGTGGTCGACAACCTGGAAAGGGCCATGCTGTCCCTTCCCTCGGACGACCAGGACAAGGGTCTATTAAGCCTGAAGCAGGGCGTGGAATTGACCTTGAAGCAGTTCCGCTCCATTTTGGAGCGGCATGGAGTGACCAAGGCGAAAACCGTTGGGGAGAAATTCGACCCGCGGGTTCACGAGGTGATGTTTCAGGAGGAAACGGACAAGTTTCCCGACGAGACGGTGATGGAAGAGCTCCAGAGCGGCTACCTTCTCCACGAGAGGGTTTTGAGGCCGGCTTTGGTGAAAGTGGCTAAGAACCACTCTAAACCAGCCAATGGATGACCGAGGTCATACCGGGCTGAAATCTGAAGGGCCTAGAATGGCCGCGAGTATAAAACAAGAGGAGTAGAACAATGGCGACAAACAAAGTATTAGGCATCGATTTAGGAACCACCAATTCCTGCATGGCCATCATGGAGGGCGGCGAGCCCAAGGTGATCGCCAACGCGGAAGGCGCCCGCACGACCCCCTCGGTCGTGGGGTTCTCCAAGGCGGGCGAGAGGCTGGTAGGCCGGGTGGCGAAGAACCAAGCGATTACCAACCCCACCAATACCGTTTTTTCCATCAAGCGCTTCATGGGCCGCAAGCTCCACGATAAAGAAGTGGAAATGGATAAAAAGCTGGTCCCCTATACCTTAAAGGAAGCCTCCAACGGGGATGTCCGAGTCAAGATTGAGGACAAGGAATATTCCTCCCCTGAAATCTCCGCCATGATCCTCCAAAAGCTCAAGGCGGACGCGGAAGCCTACATCGGCTCGCCCATCACTGAGGCGGTCATCACGGTTCCCGCCTATTTCAATGACGCCCAGCGCCAGGCGACGAAAGACGCCGGCAAGATCGCGGGGCTCGACGTTTTGCGAATCATCAATGAACCCACGGCCGCGGCATTGGCTTACGGTTTGGACAAAGAAAAGAAAAACGAGAAAATCGCCGTCTATGACTTGGGCGGGGGAACCTTCGACGTTTCCATCCTGGAACTGGGCGACGGCGTTTTTGAGGTGAAATCCACCAATGGGGACACCCATTTGGGCGGGGACGACTTCGACCAGCGCATCATCCAATGGCTTGTGGACGAGTTCAAAAAAGAGACGGGCGTGGATTTGAAGAACGACCGCATGGCGCTCCAACGCCTGAAGGAAGCCGCTGAAAAGGGAAAAATCGACCTTTCCACGACCAACGAGACCGATATCAACCTGCCCTTCATCACCGCGGACGCTTCCGGACCCAAGCACTTGAACGTCAAGCTCAGCCGCTCCAAGCTGGAGCAGCTGGTCATGGACATGGTGGACAAGACCATGGAACCCTGCCGCAAGGCCTTGAAGGACGCGGGGCTCACCGTGGAGGAAATCCAGGAAGTCGTCCTCGTGGGCGGCATGACCCGCATGCCCATGGTGCAAAAGGCCGTGAAGGACTTCTTTAAAAGAGAACCCCATAAGGGCGTCAATCCGGACGAGGTGGTCGCCATCGGGGCCGCCATCCAGGGCGGCGTTCTGAAGGGCGAGGTCAAGGACGTCCTGCTCCTGGATGTGACGCCGCTTTCCATGGGCGTGGAAACATTGGGAGGCGTCATGACCAAGGTGATCGAGCGCAACACCACGATTCCGGTCAAGAAGAGCCAGACCTTTTCGACGGCGGCGGACAGTCAAAGCACCGTCTCCATCCATGTCCTCCAGGGCGAGCGCGAGATGTCCTCGGACAACCGCACCCTGGGACGGTTCGACCTGGTGGGAATCCCGCCCGCTCCCCGGGGCGTTCCCCAGATTGAGGTGACCTTCAACATCGACGCCAACGGTATCCTGCACGTGGGGGCCAAGGATCTGGGAACGGGCAAGGAACAAAGCATCCAGATCACCCCTTCTTCCGGGTTGTCGGACGACGAGATCAAGAAGATGCAGAAGGACGCCGAGCTTCACGCCGACGAGGACAAGAAGAAAAAGGAAAAAATCGAGGCCAAGAACCACGCCGACACCCTGGCCTATTCCACCGAGAAGGCCTTGAAGGAGTACGGCGACAAGGTCGACGCGGACACCAAAAAGTCCATCGAGGAAAAGCTCGAGGCCTTGAAGAAGGTCCTCGCGGGCGACGATACGGATGCTATCAAGAAGGCCAGTGAGGAGCTGACCCAGGCCTCCATGAAGCTCGGGGAGGCCATGTACAAGGCTGCCGCCGAGAAGCAGGGCGCGGCCGGTGCGGCCGGCGACGGAAACGGCGCCAAGGCGGAGGGCGAGAAGGCGGAAGACAAGAACGCCGGAGCGGTCGACGCCGAGTACGAACCGGTGGATAAAGACAAGAAATAAATAAAATTCACCACCAAGGCACCAAGACACCGAGTTTAAAAGGGTCTTGGTGCTTTTTTTATGCCGATTAGAATTAAAACGAACCCCTCCTTTTGGTTATGAAGATGTTAAAATCTTGTGCTCTGCTTGGTGCCTTTTTGTGCCGTCAGCACTAAAAATATTTTAATGATGGCGGTACTGTCCCCTCGGTTCGCTTCGAACCATGGGGATGTCTTGGTGGTAAAAAGTTTCTCAAGGAATTTCTTTCATGCCTAAGAAGATCGCCATCCTGGGTTCCACCGGAAGCATTGGGATCTCCACCCTCAAAGTCGTCCAAAAACTCAAGCCCACTTTTCAAGTCGTTGGCCTGACCGCTTACCGCAACGCCAAGGAATTGGCGAAGCAGATCAAGATTTTTAGGCCCAAACTGGCCGCCATTTTGGATGACCAGTTTTTCCCCCAATTGAAAGCCTTGACCCGCGGGACCTCCACGAAGCTTTTGGCGGGGGAAGAGGGCGTCATCGCCGTGGCGGGGGAGTCGGGGGCGGATTTGGTGTTAACCGCCATCGTGGGAGCCGCCGGCTTGAAGCCCACCTTGACGGCCATCCAAAAGGGCAAGGACATCGCCCTGGCCAACAAAGAAACCATGGTCATGGCCGGCGAAGCGGTGACGAAGGCCGCCCAAAAGTCCGGTTCCCGGATTCTTCCCGTGGACAGCGAGCATTGCGCGGTTTTCCAATGCCTGGCAGGATCCACCAACCCGGCGGAGATCCACAAGATCCTCCTCACAGCCTCCGGGGGCCCCTTCCGCAGCCTCAACCGGAAGCATTTTTCCAAGATCACCCTCAAACAGGCCTTGAACCATCCCACCTGGCGGATGGGCCCCAAGATCACCATTGATTCCGCGACCCTGATGAACAAGGGATTGGAAGTGATCGAGGCCCATTATCTATTCGACGCGCCCTTCGACAAAATCGACATCGTGATCCATCCCGAGTCCATCATCCATTCCATGGTGGAATTCATCGACGGATCGGTTTTGGCGCAGCTGGGGACGACGGACATGCAGATCCCCATCCAATATGCCTTGACCTACCCGGCGCGGGGCAACTCGCCGGTGAACCGGCTGGACTTGGCCCAAATCGGAAAATTGAATTTCGAGAAGCCGGACCGGAAAAAATTCCCCTGCGTGGACCTGGCCTATGAGGCTGGCAGGAGGGGAGGGACCTATCCGGCGGTCCTGAACGCGGCCAACGAAGTGGCGGTCAACCGGTTTTTGAGGGAGGAAATTTCCTTCAACGATATCCCCAGAATTATCGGCAAAACACTGGCAAAATACCGTCCCCTGACAAACCGGACCCTCGATGGTATATTGATGGCCGATCATTGGGCGAGACAGCAAGCTTCGCTTTTGTAGCGCCGCTTGAATTAGGATCGAGTCATTCGTAATGAGTAATGACCGGATCGAAACCCGGAAATCAGCAGTTCCCGACAAGGAATTTAAGTGAACATCCTGCATATCATTGAAGTGGTTTTCTCCTTTTGCTTTATGGTCGCCATCCATGAGTGGGGCCATTTTTTGGCCATGCGCTTGTTGGGGGTGGGCGTCGAGGAATATTGCATCGGATTCCCTCCCAGGGTCGCTTCCCGGAAATGGGGAAAGACCCTCTATTCCATCGGTGCCGTGCCCTTGGGGGGATTTTGCAAGCCCCAGGGCGGGGACTTGAGCGGCCAATCGGCCGAGGAGATGAACGCCAAGCCGCCCGAGCCGGGGGATTACCTGGCGGCTTCCTGGTGGCGTAGGATCCTCATCCTTTTGGCGGGCCCCGGCATGAATTACCTGACAGCCCTCTTTTTAGTGGCGGCCCTTTTCCTGGTCAAGGGTGAGATTATTCCCATGGAGAAACCGGTTTTGGGTTTTGTCCCCCCGGGGAGCCTGGCGGAAAAGGCCGGACTACAAAAGGGGGACCTTCTTTTAAAGGCCAACGGCAAGGACATTACGAATCTTCAAACGGCCGATGATTTATTCCCCGATTATGGAAAATCCGCCCTGGTGGTCGTTCAACGAGGCGGAAAGACCCTTGAGGCGAAAATCGAACGACCAGCCAAGGCCCTGAGCGAGTGGGCCCAATCCAACAACCTGGCCCTCCGGTTCCTGGCTTCCATGGGATTCGGCCCGGACGCGCCGCCGGACCCGTCTTTTGGTATTTCCGCATTCGTGCCCTCCATCGTGGGAACCGCGGCTTTGGGGAATCCCGCCAGGAACGCGGGGATTCAGGACGGGGATGAGATCCTTTCGATCAACGGCCACCAGGTGACCGAGTGGTCGGAAATGACCTATTACATCCGCAATACCACGGAAGATACCCTTCAAATCGAGTTTTCGCGGGACCACAAGATCCACAAGGTTTCCATCCAACGGGTTTTTAACGGAACTTATAAGCAGATCGGCATCATGGCGATGGAATCCAAGGAACCTCCCACCATTAACCATGTCGGAATCGTTCAGGCCTTCGGGGATTCAACCCATTTCGCCGTTAATAAGTCCTCGGAGATGCTCAACGGCATTTGGAAAATGGTGACCGGAAAGATTTCATTGAAGGACAGCGTGGGGGGGCCCGTGACCATCATGAGGCTCATGTACCACCAAGCCAGCCAAGGCTGGGAAGATTTCCTTTCCCTCGTGGCGGTTATTTCAATCATGCTGGGATTGATGAACCTCCTGCCGCTGGGGATCGTGGATGGTGGCCAGATTGTCATCTGCCTATTGGAAGGGGTCAAGCGGCGGCCCATGTCGGTCAAGTTTCAAATGGCCTATCAACAGGCGGGATTCATCCTGGTCGCTGGCTTAATGCTTTTCGCGGTATTCAACGACTTCAAGAACATCTTTTTGGAGATCCACAACCATATCCAGTAAATGCAGGTGACGGCTCGCAGTCGCACCAACTATTTGTTGGCATCGCCAAAAACCGCCCCTCACCTTGAGGGTTCGGGGCAGGGCGGGCAGTTCGCAGCTACTTCTAAAGCAAAACTAACTTTAAAGGAGTGCTTGTGAAACTTCACGAATATCAGGCCAAGGAAATCTTCGCCAAATATGGACTGCCGGTGACGCCGGGGGTTCTGGTGAAGCATCTATCCGAGGTGGACGAGGCCCTCAAGCAATTTCCGACGGGCCCCTGGATGGTCAAGGCCCAGATCCACGCGGGAGGCCGCGGCAAGGCCGGCGGCGTCAAGTTCTGCAAAACCGAGACGGATGTCCGCCAGAAGGCCAGTGATATCCTCGGCATGACCCTGGTGTCCCCCCAGACCGGCCCCCAGGGTAAACTCGTGAAGAAAATCTTCATTACCCCCGCCGTGGATTACTCCAAGGAACTTTACGTCAGCGTGGTCCTGGACCGGGTCCACCGCTGTCCTGTCATCCTGGCCTCCGCCGAGGGAGGCACCGAGATCGAAGAATTGGCCGTCCACAAGCCCGAGGCCATCCAGAAGGTCTACATTGACCCGGTCCAGGGACTCCACCCCTACCAGGCCCGGCAGCTTCACCTGGACCTGGGACTGCCTTCCGACAAAATCAACCAGGGTTCCAAACTTCTCCAGGACCTGGTGAAGATCTTCATGGACCTGGACCTTTCGCTGATCGAGGTGAATCCGCTCGTGGTCCTAAAAGACGGCAATATCCATTGCCTGGACGCCAAGCTGGCCTTTGACGACAATGGGCTGCCGCGGCATAAGGAATACGCCTCCTGGCGCGATCCCGACGAGGAGGACGCCCGCGAACTGCTGGCGGCGGAGAGCGGCCTTTCCTATATATCCCTCGACGGCAATATCGGATGCCTGGTTAATGGCGCGGGGCTGGCCATGGCCACCGCCGACGCCATCCAGCATTTCGGGGGAACCCCCGCGAACTTCCTGGACGTGGGCGGCAGCGCCTCCCAGAAAGCGGTGGCCCAGGCCTTTAAGATCATCCTCTCCGATGAGAGGGTGAAGGCCATCCTGGTCAATATCTTCGGGGGGATCGCCAAGTGCGACTTGATCGCCCAGGGCATCATTGACGCGGCCAAGGAAGTGGGGCTCTCCCTGCCTCTGGTGGTTCGCCTGGAGGGAACCAACGTGGAAAAGGGCAAGGAGCTTCTGTCGAAGTCCGACTTGAAATACAGTTTCGCTTCCAGCATGGACGAGGCGGCTAAGGCCGCGGTGGCTGGGGCCGGGGGGGCGCGCTCATGAGCATCTATTTAGGCAAAAACGCGAAGGTCATCTGCCAGGGCATCACCGGTTCGGCCGGGTTGTTCCATTCGAAAGCCTGCCGGGACTACGGCACCAAAATGGTGGGGGGAGTGACGCCGGGTAAGGGCGGAAGCGAGGTGGAGGGTTTCAAGGTGTTCGACACGGTGGGGGACGCGGTCAAGAAAACCGGCGCCAATACCACGATGATTTTCGTCCCGGCGCTTTTCGCCGGGGACGCGATTTTGGAGGCGGCGGCCGCCGGGATCGAGTTGATCGTCTGCATCACCGAGGGAATTCCCGCCAACGACATGGCGAAGGTGAATTTGATCCTGAAACAGTATCCCAAGTCCCGCTTGATCGGACCCAATTGCCCCGGCATCATCACGCCGGGAGTGGCCAAGGTCGGCATCATGCCGGGCTATATCCATAAACCGGGGAAAATCGGCATCGTCTCCCGGTCCGGGACCCTCACCTACGAGGCGGTTTGGCAAGTGACCCAGTTAGGCCTCGGCCAGTCCACCTGCATCGGCATCGGCGGCGACCCCATCGTGGGGACGACCCATCTGGACGCCCTGGAAGCCTACAACGCGGATAAGGATACCCAGGCCGTCATCATGATCGGGGAAATCGGCGGAACGGCCGAGGAAGAGGCGGCCCTCTACGTCAAGAAACACATGAAAAAACCAGTGGCGGCTTTCATCGCCGGCATGACCGCGCCCCCCGGCAAGCGCATGGGCCACGCCGGAGCCATCGTTTCCGGCGGCAAGGGGACGGCCAAGGAAAAGATCGCGGCGCTGGAAGCGGCCGGCATTGTCGTGGCCCAAAGCCCCGGCGAGATCGGCAACGCCCTGGTGGAAGCCCTCAAGGGAAAAAAGGGAAAATCCAAACCGAAAACCAAAAAGAAAAAGTAGAAAAATTCACCACGGACCCCGTTAGGGGCTTGTGGTAAAGAGTTTTTGTTCAGGTATAAAGATTTTTCATGGCAGCCAGGATGATCCCTTGTTGAGGTCCCCAGACCCTCGAGTCGGTGGTCTGGAAGACCGCGAAGGTTTTTAATCCGCAGGCCGAGGCCAATTGGGTGACGCCGCTGTCGTTGCCCAAATAAGCGGCGGATTGGGAAAAGACCGCGGCCAAATCCGTGATGGGCAGGGGTTTTTCCAACAGGACCACGTCCTTCAATCCGGAAAAGGCCTGCTGGATGGCAGGCAGGTTTTTTTCCTCCGCTTCCCCCCAAACCACCAAAACCTGTTTTTGGGATTCCCTCACCGCCCTCTCGGCAGCGTCCCTGAAAAAGGAAAGCGGGGCGTTTTTGTCCGGACTTCCGCTGCCGGGATGAATCACCAAAGGCGAATTTAGATGAAGGGCCGTCAAAATTTGTTTTCCCCGTACCCGTCGTTTTTCGTCGAGGTGCAATTGAGCGAGCCGAAGGGGCGAATCGGGGGCCAGGGGGCATTGAAAGACCGTCTCCAGCCAATAGTCCGCGGCCCAGCGGGTCTCTTCCAGGAATTCAGCGAATGGCTTGGAAGGGAAGTGGACCCTGGCGCCGGAGAGGGCGGTGAGCTTCTCCAGGATCAAATCATCCCGGTCCTTGAAAAAAAAGAATATTTCCTTGAATTGAATCCAAAATTCTTTTTGGGAATCCCTGGGTTCGGAGGAGAGAAGGATTTGGAGGAGCGGGTCCAGGGGAACGACGCGGTCCACTCCCAACAGGTCCGCGCCCAGGGATAAGTAAGGGGCCGTTCCCGCCACCGTGACTTCCGCCCTTGAACTCAAGGTCCTCAAGGCGGGAAGGGTCAGGAGGGAATCGCCCAAACTTCCGGCGGCCAAGACTAAAACGGGTTCCGATTTTTCCATGGAAGTTATTATAGGCCGTTTTGGGGGATTGAGGAGCGGCGGTTCCAGCGGATTTCCGAAAGAAAGATATTACTTCGGGTAGAATAGGGCGCCCTTGACCTTGGGCGGTCAGGTTTCCGCCGAAGGAAAAGGGGCGGAAAATCCCAAGGACGTGCCATGGCCTCTTTTACCAAAACCACCGCGGCGGGACTCCTGGCGGGCCTTTTGATTTGCCTGGCTTCCTCCGAACTGTTCTGCCGTTGGGCGGCGGGCGCCGGCCTCTGGTACCGGCATTGGGATTTCACCGGGGACTTGACCAGCCTGCCGGAAGTCCAGGACCGTCTCCACTCGGTTTCGGGGAAGACCCCGAGGCTTTTGATTTTAGGCGATAGTGTTTTAGGTCCCACGGCCCTCCGGGAGCATCGGGCGTCATTTCCCCGTGAGCAATCACTCTCCTCCAACCTGAAAAATGAGTTTTGGAGGGACCATTGGACGGCCTTGAGCCTGGGCGCGGATGGATTATTACTGCCGGACGTGGAGGCCCTGGGACTCGAAATCCTCAAGGATCCGCCCCAAAAGATCCTCTTGATCCTCAATATGAGGATGTTCGCCCCCGAATTCCTCCAAGGGTCCAAAGCCCTCTCCCGGGCATTCTTCCGGGAAGAATTTCCACCGGAAGTTTCAGCCTCCTTTAAACCCGAAAAACCGTCCGAAGTGGGGGCCTTGGTGGAAAATTGGTCCTGCCGCCATTGGGTTCTTTTCCGGACCTGTAATCTTCTTAAAACCCTATGGTATTTTCCGAGCCGAAAGGATTTTTTTCAAAGCCTGTTGGAAAATCTGGGACCTCCCCCTGACGAAGACCTCCGGCAGGCGTCCTTGAAATTTAAAATCGCCCCTTATTACGAGTATCGGCCCTGGGACGCCGGCTCCATTCCTTTCCAATCCCTGGACCGCTTTCTCCGGCGCCTGTCGAAGGCCCAGGTTCCCGTTCAGGTCATCTTGACTCCCCAAAACCTTGATTTTCTCGGCGGCCTCCTAAACCGGGACGGCTTCGCCCAAAACCGGAAATTCCTTGCTTCCTTCCTGGGAAATAAAAAAGATCGCTTCATCCGATATGAGGATTGGTCCGGCCGCTATCCCTCCCGTTATTTCCTCGACCATTGCCACTTGACCCCCGAGGGGAACGCGAAAATGGCCTCGGACTTAAGGGTATTGCTCCAGGGGGTGAAACCATGAACGATCGGCGGAAAGAATTTCTCCAGGGGGTGCTGATGGGGCTGTTGTTGTTCGCCATGCTCCTGGCCATCCTGCTCTTGGCCGGGGACCTGTCGGATTCAAAATTCATCTATGTGGATTTTTAACGAGGAGCGCGGAGCTTGATTTTTAATACGGGCTGGTTCTTTCTTTTTTTCCTGATTTTTTACCCGCTTTTTTGGATCACTCCTTGGTCCAAGGCGCGCTTTTTCTTCCTGCTGGCTTCCAGCATGGTTTTTCATTATCACTTCGCGGGCCCCGCGGGGATCAAGCCCATCATCGTGATGGCGGTTTTGACCTTTGGCCTCGCCCTTTGGATGGAACGGTTTCCTCCGGGTGATCCTAAGCGCAAAAGGATATTCCTCCTGGCTTTGGCGGTACCGGTGCTCGGACTCATCGGCTATAAATACCGGGTCCTGTTTTTTTCCACCCTAGCCCCCGCCGCAGGAGGGGCTTTTTTTCAAGCCCTCGCCGTGCAGCCGGCGCTGCCCCTGGCCATCTCCTTTTTCACCTTTGAATTCGTCCATTACTTGACGGATGTCTACCACGGGTCCCAACCCATTCGCAACCCGTTCAAGTTCACGCTTTTTTGCATTTTTTTCCCCTCCATCGTCTCGGGCCCCATCAAGCGCTACCAGCGGTTCATGCCTTGGGTGGAAAGGGGCATTGCCCGCCCGGGGTTCGAAATGGTCGTCAAGGGTTTCTCCCAGATCCTCCTGGGTTTTTTCAAGAAATTAGTGGTGGCGGACAATGTCACGGTGGCGATCCACCTCGTGGAGCGTCACACGGACCGCTCCCCTGGCGCGGTCTGGCTCCTGATGCTGCTGTTGTGGCTGAGGATTCTTTTCGACTTCAGCGGCTACAGCGATATCGCCATCGGCTTGGGCAAGACCATGGGTTTCGAGCTCCCTGCGAATTTCAACTTCCCCTATATCGCCCAGAACATCGCGGATTTTTGGAACCGCTGGCATATGTCCCTGAGCAGCTGGATCAGGGATTATATTTATATTCCCTTGGGCGGGAGCCGACATGGTCCGGGCCGGAAATTCGCGAACCTGCTCTTGACCATGTTCATCTGCGGCCTTTGGCATGGCGCGGACTGGCATTTCGGTTTTTGGGGCGTTTACCAGGGGTTGGGATTGGCGGTCCATAGTGTTTGGGAAAAATCCCATAAAAATCCCAACCCCGGAGCCATCGGCCGGTGGGTCAGAATCGGATTCACCAATCTTTTCACGGCCTATGGGTGGTTGATTTTTTTCTATCCCCTTAAAAATGTGGTTGAATATACCAAGACGCTGTTCTTTTTTTGATCGAAACAGGGCGGTGTTTAAGTTGAAAAGGTCTAAAGCCGGTGGGGTTACTATCCCGAAAGGGGACTTATGAATTTCATGCACTGGTTCGGAATATTTTTATTTATCGCTGGAGCGGCTTTGGCCCAAGACCTAACGCCGTCCGCGCCTTCATCGACCGCGACGGCCCTTCCCGCGGCCTCAAGGGGTCCCATTCCCTGGGCCGATTGGTTTAAAAAGAACGCCCTGGTCACCGATAAAAAAGAGTATGTCCATTTTTTCTTCAACGCCCAGGATTTCAAGGAGCGTTACCAAGGCGAGAATAAGAACCTGATGATTGCCCAAACCGCCGCCCAGCTGGTGGCGCAGCTCTATCCCAAAACGGCGGTTTCGGATCAAATCAAGATGGACATTGTTTTTGTCACGGAGAGGGATGAGTACGGCCTGCCCAAATGGGACAGCCTGGAACGGGTGGCTCACTTGGAATTCCTGAAAAGCGTTGTGATCAAGAAGGGAAAGCCCAAGAAAAACTTTTCCGGCGCTGAGATTTCGAAGATCTTCAAACCTTTCGAGTTGTTTTAACCCGGGAAGAAACCGCCTAGCTTTGGGGTGGACTCTCGTGCCGCGCTTAAACCGGTTTCATTTCCCTTCTTCGTCAGTCTTTGACCTGATCTGGTTCAATTATGTCTTTTCTTTTAAGTTGGAGGGACTGAAAGCGCTTTTTGAGGCAGGGGCGAGATGGTTTTCCTTTGTTTTAAGAGGGAATGATGGCATATTTTCTGCAGATTTTATCCAAAAGCTTCTGTTCTCGAATGGGGAGTTTCTTTTGCCTGCGTTAAGAAAATTAATTTTAGCCATAATCGCTTTTCTCATTTTCGCGGGGATCCCTCTTTCCGAGGCTTTGGCTAATTCTGACCAGCTTCACACCGTCGGGAATAAAATTCTGACCCTGAGTGGAGGCTGTACGCTTCGTTTGAAGGGGGTCAATGTGGATGGGATGGAATTTGATCCTAGTGGAAATCAGGGCCCCCCTGGACAGGGCATCACGGCGACAGTCGCGGAGGCAGTTACGGCTTGGAATTGCAATATCGTCCGAATCCCCATGAACCAAGACTATTGGTTTGGATGCGGAGGGGGCGGGCCAAACTATCAGATCCTTATTGATGAAATCGTCAGTTATTGTCAGGCAAATAACGCCTACGCTTTGCTGGACCTCCATTGGTCGGGAAAGCAAACAGGCAACACCAGTCCCTGCGGAACAGGATGGGGGAACGATGCCAACACTAAGCAGCAATATATGCCCGATGACAATAGCGTTACCTTTTGGTCCTCCGTTGCCGCGCGTTACGCCAATAACTCGGCAGTGCTCTTTGATCTTTATAACGAGCCCTATGATTATTCCGGGGGCGGCTGGAATATTTGGAGGAACGGTGGAACAGAAGCTACCTATGGATTTCATACGCCAGGGATGCAGCTTTTGCTAACCGTGATTCGATCCGCAGGCGCGAACAATGTCGTAGTCGCGGGCGGGTTGGATTATGCTTACGACTTGACGGGAGTTTCGGGGTATGCCTTAACCGACGTACCGAGTGGGAATGGGATTATTTATTCCTCGCATGTTTATCCCTGGAAGGGAACCTCGAACCCTTCTTTTCCAGGTTACTGGGGGCCCAACGATGGGAATTCCAAAATTACCCCAATAGCATCTACTTACCCGGTTTTGATAGGCGAATTCGGGGAAAACTATTATTTCAACCCCCCGACTAACAGCGTTTCCGATCCGAACGGAAATTGGGATCAGCTTCTTTTGAACTGGATGGACGCGAATAATTTTTCCGGAACTGGCTGGGATATGCACACGTCCTCCAGTCCCATCCTCGTCTCGGATTGGAATTTCACCCCAACCTCTTGGCATGGCGTTCCGGTTAAGAGCTGGCTTGCCATACCCCAGACACCTTGCGCCACATCCACCCCAACCGAAACCTTTACGCCCACCGATACCAACACTCCCTGCATGATCTTTGGCAACACCTGCACGCCGACCTTCACGCCGACCGCCACCTTTACCGTGACCTCGACCCCAACCCCCTCGAATCTTTACGTGGTTTATCCCAACCCTTGGCCCGACAGTTCCAATCCGGGGGATACCTTGTCGTTTTACTACCAAAACGACCAGGCCGCGGACTTGGTGAAGCTGAAAATCTACACCTTGGCCTACCGTAAAATTTATGAGGATGATAGCTTGCCCACGGGACAGGGATCGCCTGGTCCCCAAACCCTCAATGTCACCAACCTAAACCTGGCGAACGGCCTTTATTATTTCGTCCTCGTCCGGAAAACGGGGTCCCACGAAACCCAAAAAGTCATGAAAGTTCTGATTCGGCGTTAATTTGGCGGATTTTCATGTTTTTTCTTTGCCTTGAAACAAGCTTATTCCTGCCGGATAATGCGTAAACCAGTTGTCAGCAAGAACCGACAATTCCAAAGCAAGCGAACCCAACCCTTTTTGAGGATAAAATGTCCGATCAATTTTTTGAGATCCAGCGCCGCAAAACCCGTCCCGTGATGGTGGGAAAGGTGAAAGTGGGAGGGGACGCCCCCATTTCCATCCAATCCATGACCAACACCCTCACCTACGAGGTGGACGAGACCCTGGAGCAAATCAAGCGCCTGGAGGACGCGGGTTGCGAGATTATCCGCGTTACGGTCGAGAATCCCAAATCCCTGAAGGCCGTCTCGAAACTCAAGGCCAAAATGAGGGTGCCCCTGGTCGCGGACATCCATTTCGCCTACCAGCTTGCGCTTGACTCCATTGACGAGGGCGCCGATAAGATCCGCATCAATCCCGGCAATATCGGCGGGATGGACCGCCTGGCCCAGGTCGTTGAGAAGTGCAAAAAATTCAATGTGGCCATGAGGGTCGGGGTCAACTCCGGCTCGCTGGAAAAGGACCTGTTGGAAAAATACGGACATCCCACGCCGGAAGCCATCGTGGAATCGGCCATGCGCCATATCCGCTTCATCGAGTCCATGGGCTACCACCAAATGATCATCTCGGTGAAAAGCTCCCATGTGCCCACCATGATCCGGTCCTACCGGCTGTTAGCCGAGCAATGCGACTATCCCTTTCATGTGGGCGTCACCGAGGCAGGGACCAAAATGCAGGGAATCACCAAAAGCGCGGCCGGCATCGGCGCGGTCCTGGCCGACGGCATCGGGGATACCATCCGCGTTTCCCTCACCTCCGATCCCGTTGAGGAAGTGAAGGTCGCCACCCACCTGCTTCGTTCCATGGGCTTCCGCAAGGAAGGCGTGGAGATCGTGGCCTGCCCCACCTGCGGCCGCTGCCATGTGGACCTGGAAGCCATGGTGGACGCCGTGGAAACGGCGACCCTGACGATGAAAACCAATATGCGCGTCGCCATCATGGGCTGCGTGGTCAATGGGCTGGGCGAGGGCGCGGAGGCGGATGTGGGCCTTTGCGCGGAAAAAGGCCATGGGGTTATTTTCGAGAAGGGCGAGGTCAAGACCCGCTTGAAGGAAGAGGAATTGGTGCCCAACTTGATCGGCGAGATCAAGAAGCGGGCCGCCGAGATCGATAAAGCGGCTCAAAAAAGCTGATTCAGCACAGAGTGAACGGAGTCCCGCAGAGTTTAGCCTGTTTAAAAAACTCCATGAAAAGTCTTGCCGAAAGTAATCCTTTGAAGACAATAGGTTTCTCTTAGGGGTACGGTTTACCGCCGTACCCCTAAATTTTTACTCTGTGTTACTCTGTCCACTCTGTGGTTCAATCATTCTTTTATTAGAGGTTTTCATGCGAGTCTCCCAAGCCTTCATCCCTACCGTCAAGGAAACGCCCGGCGAGGCGGAAATTCCCTCCCACAAATTGATGCTCCGCGCGGGGCTGATGCGAAAAGTAGCCTCCGGCTTTTACGAGTACCTGCCCTTGGGCCAAAGGGTCATCCTCAAAATCATGAGTATTATCCGCGAGGAAATGGAGCTCAGCGGCGCCCAGGAAGTCCTGATGCCCATCATGACCCCCGCTGAACTTTGGCAGGAAACGGGCCGCTGGCAGAAGTACGGCAAGGAATTGATGAGGGTCAAGGACCGCCATGACCGGGATTACGCGCTGGGTCCCACCCATGAAGAGGTCATCACCGATATGGTGCGGCGGGAGCTCAAGAGCTATAAGCAATTGCCTATGAACCTATTCCAGATCGCCACCAAGTTCCGCGACGAGGTCCGGCCCCGCTTTGGCGTGATGCGAAGCAGGGAATTCCTGATGAAGGACGGATATTCCTTTGACCGTGACGAGGCCTCCTCCGACGTCACCTATTGGAAAATGTATGAGGCCTACAAAAGGATCTTCAAGCGCTGTGGGTTGGAATTTTCGCCCGTGGAAGCGGACTCGGGACTCATCGGCGGGAGCTTCACCCATGAGTTCATGGTGCTGGCCGACAGCGGGGAAGCGGCCATCGCTTGGTGTCCCGCTTGTTCCTACTCGGCGAACATGGAGAAGGCGGCGGGAGTTCCCTCGCCTTCCGCCGTCGCCCAAGCCACCGCCGAAGCTTTTGCCGCCATCGACACTCCCGGGAAATACACCGTGGAAGAGGTGGGAGCTTTGCTGAAACTCCCCGCCTCCCAATTTATCAAAACCCTGATCTTCCTGGCGGACGGAAAACCAGTGGCCGTGCTGGTACGGGGCGACCATGAAGTGAACGAGGTGAAGGTCCAGAACGCGTTGGGCGCCACGGAGCTGGTCCTGGCTCCCGCCGAGAAGGTGATGGAAGTGACCGGCGCTCCCGTCGGGTTCGCCGGGCCGGTGGGTTTGAAGGGCGTCAAGATCCTGGCGGACAACGCCTTAAAAGAGGGCCACGATTACGTGACCGGCGCCTTAGCCAAGGATAAGCATTTGATCCACGTGGAGATCGGCCGTGACTGCGCTGCTCCCTGGTATAACGACTTTCGGAGTGTGGTGGCCGGCGACGGTTGTTCCAAATGCGGCAAGCCGTTGAAGATCGTGCGCGGCATCGAAGTGGGCCAAACCTTCAAGCTGGGAACCAAATATTCCAAGGCCATGAAATGCGTCTACTTGGGCGAGGATGGGAAAGACCACGAAGCCGTGATGGGCTGCTACGGCATCGGGGTTACCCGCACCGTGGGAGCGGCGATTGAACAGCACAATGACGCCGAAGGGATTCTTTGGCCCATCGCCTTGGCGCCTTACCAGGTCCACCTGCTCTGCTTGAATCCCGCGGAGCCGGAAGTGGCCAAGCTGGCCGACCAATTTTACGAGGATTTAAAGAAGGCGGGCTACGAAGTTCTCTATGATGACCGCGCGGAGGCTTCCGCCGGGTTCAAGTTCAAGGACGCGGACCTGTTGGGCATGCCCTTGTCCGTCCGCGTGGGTTCGCGGGGATTGAAAGAGGGCGTCGTCGAGGTGAAACGGCGCCGTGAGAAGGAACCGGCGAAGGTGCCGGTGGCGGAGGTTTTGGCCAAGGTCAAGGAAATGGCCGACGAGGAATGGAAGCTCTGTACACCTTAAAACCGGTCTTAACCACGAAGCCGCGAAGGACACAAAGTAAACCAAAGAGAATGTCTTTTTTAACTTCGTGAACTTTGTGGCTTCGTGGTGAAAATGTTTTGAAAGGTTATTCTTGAAAATCGCCCTCGTGACCGACACTTACTTTCCCCGCATCAACGGGGTTTCCACCTCGACCCAGGTTTTCGCCGAGGAATTTTCCAAACTGGGGCATGAAGTCCATATCTACGCCCCGGATTTTCCCAACAACATCGACGAGAGCGGGTCCTTCAAAATCTTCCGCTTTCCCTCTTTCTATCTTTTTTTCGACCCCGAGGACAGGCTGGGGATGCCTTGGAAGGACCAAAAGCTGGTCCAACAGTTCATCGGCCAGAGGTACGACATTGTCCATACCCAAACGCCTTTTACCATCGGCGGGCCGGCGGTCAAGTGGGCCAGGAAATCCGGGGCCAAGGTCGTCCATACCTATCACACCCTGTTCGCCGCCTACGTCGAGCATTATCTTTGGTTCCTGCCCAAAGCCCTGACGATCTGGTACGCCAAAACCGCCAGCCGGCGCTATTGCGATTCCTGCGACCTGCTCATCACGCCCTCCACCGAAATGAGGGACGTGTTATCCAGCTACCAGGTGAAGAGGCCCATCGAAGTGATACCCACCGGCATCCGGTTGGAGCGTTTTCACGGAAGGGACCCCCAAAGGTACCGGAAGCTGAAAGGGTACAAGCCGGAGGACAAGGTCCTGCTTTTCATGGGCCGGGTCGCGGAGGAAAAAAACATCGACTTTCTCCTGAGGGTGGTGAACCGGTTAAGGTCCCGCGTTCCGAATCTTCAATTCCTGATCGCGGGAGAGGGCGCGGCGAAAAAGCACCTGGAAAAAATGACGGTGGACCTGGGCATGACGGACTGCGTCCATTTCGCCGGTTATTTAAGCAAGGAGGACTGGCGGGATTGTTACGCCGGGTCGGATCTTTTCGTCTTCGCCTCCATCACCGAGACGCAGGGGTTGGTCGTGACCGAGGCCATGGCCGCCGAGACCCCCGTGGTGGCGGTGGCGGAAATGGGGATCAAAGATGTGATGGCCGGGGGCCGGGGGGGATTGACGACGGCCTTGAACGAGGATGAATTTACCGAGGCGGTGTTTAAGATGCTGACGGACAAGGCCCTTTACGCCCAAAAGAAATCCGAGACCTTGGCGGAGGCCGATAAATGGTCCTCCACTTCCATGGCCAAGCGCATGCTGGAAGCCTATGAAAAAATCCTTAAAAAATAAAAGAGAAAACCCAAAGCCGCCACGAAGCCACGAAATCACGAAGAAAGAAATAAAATCCATCTTTATGGTTAAATTGCGTTTCTTCGTGGCTTCGTGTCTTCGTGGCGGGGCCTGTTTTATTTTGTTTTTTTTGTCCACTTTCGCTTCCGCCCAGGAAAGCTGGGTTTTCCTTCCCGTCACACCCCTCTTCCAACCCCTTAAGGGAGACCCCCGGGAGCCACAAACCAGCGTCATCGCCCATACCAGCCAAACCCGTTATGAAGGCTCCCTGGGAACCACCTTTGAGCTGCTCCGCTACAACGCCCGGGACCAATCCCAATGGGGCTGGGGGCTTTGTGGCGGCGGCTTCATCCTTCTCGACCAGGAAGGAGCCGCTTTTCCCATGAGGGATAATGATTGGGTCGCGGGAATGTACCTGAGTGAATCCTCCGGCGCTTTCGCCCACCGCTTGGAATTTGTCCATCAAAGCTCCCACCTGGGGGATTCGCTGGAAGGGATCCGAGAGCCTATTATTTACAATGGGGAAAACTTTAATTTCACGACCTCCTTCAATCCCTCGCGGGATTGGAGGCTTTACGCCGGAACCGGGGTTTGGGAAAATTTTTTCCCCAACGATAATGCCTTCTTCGCTTCCCTCGGGACGGAGGTCTATAGTCCGGCCGTGGATTTCATCGGATCTTCCTTAAAAGCCTATGGGACATTCCATTTGAAATGGAAGGCCCTGGCGGGAGGCACCTGGAACAAGACGGCCCAACTGGGCATCCGGCTCCAGTTTTCGTCCGAGGATACCAGGGCGGTGCGGTTGGCGCTGGTTTTTTACGACGGCAAGGCCGAGTATGGGCAGTTTTACCAAGACCAGGACAACCACTGGGCGCTGGGGGTCTATTTTGATCCCTAAATCAAACCTTAAAAAACCTCTGACAGGAAGCCACAAAGACACGAAGAAATACAATTTTTCACCCCAAAGACAGTCATCTTTTGTTCGCCTTCCTTCGTGGCTTCGTGGCTTCGTGGTAGCCGTGGTTTTGATTTTTAGTCCTTACTTGGTTTTCGCCGGGGAAGAGCGGTTAGTTTTTCTTCCCTCGGAGCCGGCCTTCGAGCGGTTGATCGCCGATCCCCGGGAGCCCCACAACAGCATCTTGATTCAAAGCGGTCCCAACGCTTATGAAGGCGCCGTGGGTTCGGCCATTGAACTTTTACAATGGCGGGCCTCCGACCAATCCCGATGGGGATGGGGGATATTGGGCGGGGCTTACATCGGATTGGGAATGGCCGACGCCACCAGCTATCCCCTGAGGGTGGTGAACGTGAACGGGGTGCTGACTTATAATGTTTTTCCCGAGAGGATCAGCGACTGGCAGTTGGGGGTTTATTTCAGCGAGTCCACCGGCCCGCTCTCCCACCGCTTGGAGTATGTCCATTTCAGCTCCCACCTGGGCGACGAGCTTTTCGATTACGTCCCGAGGTTCATCTATACCAGGGAAAGTTTCCGCTATACGGCCTCCTTTCAACCCTCGGAAAATCTAAGGCTCTATGGCGGAGCCGGCTATTGGGGCCATATTGACCCTGCGGAAAAACCCTTTTTTCTCCATGCCGGGTGCGAGCTTTTCACCGGCGCCTTTGAGTTTTTATTTAAAACCAGCGGCAGGGTTTACGCGGGTTATGACTTGAAGGTGAAGGACGAGGCCGGCGGGGTCGTCAACCAGGCCCTCCAGTGGGGCCTTCAATGGAAATGGAAAAAAGAAAGCCGTCCGGCGGTCCGATTGGCGTTTTTGTATTACAACGGCAACAGTGAATTCGGCCAATTTTACCGTGAGAAGGATGAGCACTGGGGCTTCGGAATTTATTTCGATCCTTAAGAGATATAGAATGCATCAGGCCATTGATTATGGATGGAGGGTTTTATCCTTAAAATTATCTTATCCATTTTTTTATTTTGCTTCGTTATCGAGAGGCTTTTCCCGGGATGGAAGATGCCTTCGGTTAAAACTTGGCCACTCCGGGTAGTTGCCATTAACATGGTCCAACTCGCGGTGATTCTTTTAGCGGGAGTTACTTGGGAAAAGTGGTTATCGTCTTGGTCCGTTTTTTCGGTTTCTTCCGCCCTCGGACCTCTTGCGGGCGGGCTATTTGCCTACTTCATCGCAACTTTCATTTTTTACTGGTGGCACCGTTGGCGCCATAAAAGTAATTTTCTTTGGCGTGCCTTCCATCAAATTCACCATAGCCCTCAGCGGATAGAAGTTATCACCTCGTTTTATAAACATCCGGGCGAAATGATTCTTAATTCGATTATTGGCAGTCTTCTTGTTTATACCCTGTTGGGATTATCTCTTGAAGCAGGGGGTGTTTATACGGCTTGTACTGCCCTTGGTGAATTTTTTTATCACACGAGTATTAGGACGCCTCGGTGGCTGGGATATTTTTTTCAACGGCCCGAAATGCATCGCATTCATCACCGTTATAAAAAACATAGGAATAATTATGGGGATATCGTTTGGTGGGATATGTTTTTTGGCACCTATGAAAATCCTGAAAACTTTGATTACACCTGCGGCTTCGACGATGAAAAGGAACAAAGGTTGTTCTCGATGCTTGCTTATAAAGATGTCCATAAAAATATTTGAACGCTGATAAATTGTTTTTGGCGAGTGAGGAGGGAACAATAAATTCTTGACTTCCGTCCTACAGGTTGTATAGTTCGAAGGAGTTATCCCCAAGCCCTTACCAAGCCCTATAAAC
>CAZUXW010000005.1:0-90123 GCA_964624625.1 uncultured bacterium | reverse complement strand
AACTAAAATAAATAACAAGATAATTACCATTCGAAAAATATATATAACTAAAAATATTTTGAACGTACCAATTGAAAGATTTGTCAATATTTGCGTCAAAATCATATTGCCCGTTAAAATACTTCACCCCAACAAAAACATTTAAGGGGTCGTGTTGTTTTTTCAAATAATCTTTTTCCCCTTTCAATTTTTCTACCTTGTTTTCAATAACTTTTTCATCAAAGTCCTTTGTACAAATATTACAGTAAAAATGAATTTCTTCAGGATCTCCCAATTCCAATTCATCAAACCGTATTTCCTCGTTCAAAATTTCCGCCAAATCATTCAGTCCAAAAGTAATTCGACGATCAATATCCGCTTCCTCCAAAATCAAATTATCTCTTTTAATTTTAGCCAACAAATAGTCATCTTTAACTAAGCTATTCTCATATTGTCCTTTTATTAACTTAAACAAATATTCAAGTTTATCTTTTTTTCTCGAATACTCTTTTTTGATTTCCGCTAAATAGTAAAGTTTCGAAAATATCAGTTTAGTTCTGTTTTCCAGGGATTCGATATCCTTTTGTAACAACAACGTATTTTGATTAATATCAATTTGATTTTGATTATTGTAATATTTCTTTGTTTTATTGAGAAAATCTCCTTCGTAACGCAATGAATAATTTGACTGGCTAAAACTGTAGTCATTAAAATTTCGTTGGTTTAAATCATTTATGTATACTTCATTTAGGTGATCACGGTCTCTTTTAAAAGAACCCTGAATGTAAAGTTTTTCACCGTAAGAATTTCGAACGTAGCTTTTATGAATTTCTAATCGAGAAATCTCCGTTTTTTCTTTTGAAATAGTTATATTTTTTTTGGAAATTTCTTCCAGAGCATCACTGAGATCAAAAGCGAAAATTCGGTTCACAATAGTCAGGGCTAAAATAAAATATAAATAACGCATCATTCTGATCATTCCTTTAATATTCATTCAATCTGCTGGCCATTCTCCTATAGAGTTTAATTTTGGCCAAGATTGAACCACTCCAAAAAAAATTATGCGATCTCTTTTATATATGCAAACATATCAATCACAGCATCAAAACTGTAGTTTCTCGCCAGAGATACAAACACATGATAATCAAATGATTTTCCTTTGAAATTTTAATGATCTTGGAATTCTCCAATTTTACAAAGCCGGAATGAGATCGGTCTGAATACTAATAAGTTAAAAAGCCCTAACGTCTTCTATATTCACTATGTCCGGAATAACTTTCAAAATATCAGAAACCTTCATGATTGCCTTTGCCAAATCTAGGTGTGCGAAATCGTCTAGAAAAATATTGTGCGGAATGGAAAAATACATTTCCCTTGCTTTAACCGCATTTGGTAAATCAAATTGACCGGGATCAAAATTACCTAAACGTCCATGGATTTCTTTTACCCTTGGAGAGTTCAAAGGACAATACAACCGGTGCCTATTCATCGGTTGGTAAATGGGAAACACCCCTGATTTCAGTTCGGCGCTTAGCAGCCTGCAAAATTGGTCAACTGAAACCTGGTTTACCCTACTTCGATTTATTCTCAGAACTAAATTATAACAAACGTTCTCAGCCAGAACTTGTTCAGGCAGGAACTCAATCACACTAAGATTTTTCTCTCTGGCTTCTGTTTTAAACCTTTCTATTTGGTCCCGACGTATATTATTCTCGGCATCAAGATGTTTTAATCTATCGAATAAAACTGCCGCTTGAAACTCCGAAAGATTTAAGTTCTGTCCCAAAACCGTCCCTTTTTCTATAAGCTCAAGGAAATTAATCACCCTTTCTGAATCAGATGTAAACCGTCGACCATCACATCGAAGCTGTTCGAGACGATCATAGATTTCAACGTCATTCGTTACGGTCGCACCACCTTCTCCAGAAGTTAGTGTTTTTGACTGCTGCATACTAAAACAACCAACTGCTCCGAAGCTCCCCACCCGCTTCCCTCGCCAGCGAGCCCCATGAGCCTGAGAGCAGTCCTCTATAATTGGAATTTTAAAGTCATTTGATATAGTCAGAAATGCATCTATATCGGCGACACGACAGAAGGGGTGTACTAAAATTATTGCCTTTGTCTTTTTTCCGATATGCCTCCTTGCCTGGCGTGGACACATCGCAAGGTTTTCAAGATTAATGTCTACTAACACTGGAGTAGCACCCACACATACAACTGACGAAGCACATGCTACCCAGGTAAGCCCGGGCACCAGAACTTCATCCCCGGGCCCTACCCCTAGCGCCAGCAATGCGATCGTCAAAGCCCCCGTGCCGCTCGTCGTTGGAGTACAAAAAGAGGTACCGATGTATGAAGAAAATGCTTTAGCGAACTGCCTCTCATAAGACTCAGCACCCTTAAACGCCCCACTTATTGCCCAACGTCCGGAATGCAAAACCTTAATCAAAACTTGTTCTGTCTCTTTATTCGCTCTAGGCCATACCGGCCAAGGCTTTTTCCGAACTGAAGTTCCTCCGTAAAATGCCAGGCTCTTTTTATCTTTATCGTTGATATTCATGTATCTCTTGGACCTACCCCATATCTGTCCCAGTCAAGATGTCAGTTTTTAACTGGAATATTTGTAAACAATGGTCAGTTTTAAAAATTAGGAAAAGAAGTCAATTAATAGACAAATTTTAACAAAAGTTATGTTCCTATCAAGGTTAAACGCATTTTTTACGGACTCGAAATGAAAAACGCCTGTATATCGTCCTTTTTTTAAAAATTGATAATTTATCAAATTTTATTGAGTTTCCGCTAGGAGAAAACGAGGATCAATGATGTTAGAGGTCTGACTTAAATCAACATAATCCAGAGGTTGATGGATTTTTTTGTGGTTAAAAGTTATATCGGGGCTGGATCAAGAAGATAAAAACCCAGATTTGTAGGAATCTGGGCAGGATTATTGGGAGACCCACGAGGAATCGAAATCAATAGTTAATGAACTTTCCAAATGACAAAATAAAAGTCTTCTTCAGGGAAGCACTAGTCGCGAATTCTATCGGCTCAACTTTTGTTAGAAAATTATCAATTAATTTTCCCCGAATAATAAAACGATTTCAAAACAAAAAAATATTTTTGTGAAGAAAATGAAATAGGTCAAATAGACTCACTTTTTGTTATTGGGGAATTAGTTCTGCTCCCTAAGTGATTTCCAAAACGGCTCTGAAAAAGCCGATGTACCCCTTGAAACGTGAGCAGTGTTATTACAATTTTGACAGATCAAGGGACCAAGTGACCTGTTGCCGTCGCTCAAGAGGTGTCTTATTTGGGTGGCATATGGGGATGACCATATCTCAGGCAAAGATGAATGCATAATATTTCCAAGTACGTTTTGTCTACGGGCATCCTCATAGCAGAGCACAATGTCACCTGTCACAGTAGTGTTCTAAATCACTGAAACGCCGCACTCCTTTAATTGGTCAAAAACTCTAATTCCGGCTTGTACAATTAAGTTTAAATCAACCAGGGCCAATACTCTTCGGTTGATTTTTCATTCTCCATTTTTTCCAAGTTGGGAACCAATCCGTCTTTTTAGCCTTCATGGGACCTAACCACTTTAAAGCTGGAGAACCCTTTTGCGTCGCATATATTCTATAACGATGAACCGAACGGCCACTCGTGCCAAGATTCTTGGAAACTTCTTCCAAATTGAAACCATGACGAAAAGACCAACTAATAAAATGCGCTAGTACAACTTTTCGGGGTATACCCATCAACCAAAGGTTTTTCAATTTTTCGCTTTCTGTTTTTGTAAATCGCGGTCTATTAATAACCTTGTGATAGAAAGCAAAAAGATGATCAGCAAATGGTCTTTTTGCCTGCTTCTTTTGGATTTTTCTCCAAACAGTTCTGAGCTTAAACGTGGATTGTTTTTTTATTTTTTCTTTAAAATTAAAAATGAGAGTGTTCCGATGTAACCCGATTGTGTTTGAAAGTCTTTGGACATTCCCGTTCTCGTAGGCAAGCCAAGTCATCAAAAAGTGGTTCTCTAAGTCCCAAGGCAATAACCCTCTTTTCCACAATAAATCTAGGGCTTTAAGACCTCGGATAAGATTCAGTCTTGATGAAGCTTTTTTTAGAATTCTTGGGTCGCTAGGAAAAGCTCCTCCTCCAACTCTTATTCTTTTGGGTGTCATTCTTTTTCCTTTGTCATATTTGTGCTGTTTTCCGATGTTGGTTGCCCGGTCTGGAGTTTCAAAACTAAAGTTTTACATTTTTTACTTTCCGATGTGACCGCTCAACTGGTTCCAAATCTTTTTAAATGGCAAGGAAACCGCTCTTTCAAAATCCGAAACAAACCATTGGGACCAATCGTGCTCACTAATTTTTGAACGAAGAATCTCCATCATCCTGGTGGCATTCTTCTTGTTCGCTGAAACAACTAACCTTAAAGCGTTAGGAAAGGAATCTTTTAGATACTCAATCATTCTTCCGATTTTGGCATCAGGGTTTGGGACATGCTCGTATTCCAAAATGAATCCATACCGTTTACCGTCTAAATCCGTTTCAAAGTACCCATCAGGAGTTCTCCTCCCCTAAATCTGGGTATTAACCCAATTGGAACGCCATTCTTCCTTGTCCAGCTCCCCTGCCAAAAAAGCTTTTTTTACGCCCTGGGTTATTCCGGCCCTCATTTCAAAATCTGAAAGCCAAAACAACCTTCCAAGCTGGACATTTCTCTCAAAAGCAATCCGAATGGCCTGGACCTCTAGATCATGTTGTCTTTCGTAAGGGTTTATCTTCACTGGATAATTTGTCTTTTTGACTAAGATTTTTTCTTCCTTATCCAAAATCTGAATGGCCTTTGTAGTTAGGAAATACATCGAATCTTGAAAGGTTGTGGCCTCTGCTTTGGTTATTCCAAGAAAGCCTTTTCCGAGGTACCGGTCCCTCATAATTGAACAAGCCTGACGATAAGTCTTGGGATAAATAAATCGTTTGTGAAACAGTTCGGGCGTTGTGAATTTATTGGAATGTATCCAAGTGAGGTGTTTGGCCTCTAATTCGTTAATTTCCAACGTTGATTCCTTTTCGTAATCCGTTCTTTTAATTTTTACAACTTCAACTCAGCTTCAAGATGGTCCGATCCCGGCCCCCCTTTTTTCGGTTTCTTCTTGTCATTTTTTGGTGCATCGGGGTTTTCAACAATATTGAACTCGTTTTGCTTTAAATGGTTGTTTCGGATAGGAACGCACCCCACATAATCAAATTCCCTCGGGGGTGGTTTGACTTCTTTAAGTTTCATTTTGAAAACTTTTGGACCTCCAACATAAACAATTCTGCACACTGCCTCTCCGCGCTTCATTCCCCTCAAATAATTAGGGTGAATGATGAATTCCTCATCCATTTTCTCGGTCCTTCCCCTCGCCTGGGCCATACGGGTGTCATAAGAGTAAACGTCCTTCTTCGTTACTTTGGTCCCGAAAATGGAAGCAAAAAAATCAACCGTATCTTTTTCAGTGATGTTCATGACGATCTTGTGGTTGGTATTCGTAAGAATGTCATCCTTGAATTCCTGACTTACCGCCCCAAGCTGTCCAAGGCTGTGGTGGGCCAAGAAGAAACAAACATTTGCTTCTCGGCCAAGGGATATGAGGTCGTTCAAGCCAGGATATGCGGCGGTGTAGAACTCGTCCAAAAAAACGAAAAAGGGCCGTTCAGCCCGTTCTATTAACCTTCGGCCTATGACTCCCGCCAAGTCGATCAAAGCCGAAATAATGACTGGCTTGGAATCCTCTTGGTTTACAAGTGAGGATGTACCAAAAAGGAATATCTGCTCTTTTTCCACCACATCCTTCATTTTGATATCGGGGTTTAAAGTATTGATGAGCGGTGACCATTCCCGGCTGGTGAACCGGGCTAATTTACTGGTCAAACCGGAAAGATTCATCTCCCGATCCTTCTCCGGCATTTTGACCCACTTCTCCAGGAAGTATTTCCCGGAAACCGTATTTTCATGTCTATGGGCTAAAGCTTTGATGGTGTCAAAAGACCTGATTTCGTTTGAAATAAGGTTCTGGTAATCCATCCGAGTTACGTGTTTGAACTCCAAGAAAAGTAAATTGGTTAGATTGCTTAAAACATCGCTGGCTTGGTCCCTGTAATATTCCTGGGTCACCGGCCCATAAAAAATCGACTTCATTAACCCGTTAAAAACCTCGTCCGGCTTGTCTTTAAAATCGGGATTGTAGGTTTGGCTTCTCTTTATGTCTGCGAGGTCAAAATATTTAAAGTCATTGAGTCTTTTGTGCTTTGAAGCGTAGTACGGGATGGTTTTGTTGTAATTGGATTTGGCATCGAACACAAACATTCCAAGACCGTTTCTAATTCCCTGTTCGATGAGGTAGTTGAAAATGTTCGTTTTCCCCATACCTGAAGATCCGATTACTTCAGTGTGGTATTTGAGCAATTCGGCGGGGATAAAGAACTTATTTTCCGCGTCCAGGTATAGGGAGTATCTCCCGCCTTCATGCTTTGGGGACTCCCCTTCCTGTTCTGGGATTTTCCTCATTGCAAAATGGATGAAATAAATACAAACCCCTATAACGACCGAAAGGCCCAAAACAACATCCCCCGTAAACCCATCGGCCCCAAGGAACACCCCAAAAAAGTCATGAAAAAAGGAAAGGGCAATAATAGAGGGGGCCAAGGCTAAAAGGTGGTTCATAGGAACATGCTTCTCAAAAAGGTAGAGAAATCCAACGGAAAGGGCCGAAAGAGTATCAAATGGGGTTAAGGACACCCCAATGACCCCAGAAACCTCAAGCGTGAACTTGAGGGCCGAATAGACCCCAAATCCCGCCAATACTGTTGGGGTATGGTTCTCCACTCCCTTTAAAAAACTTCTAAACATTTTGGGCCGTTCTATCGGTGATATTTTTCTCAGAATCACTTCTAGGTTTAAACCGGCTTCAAATTTTTTTCAATCGAATACAGGGGGATGGAGCAGCGGAGTACCTTACCGCCGTTCACAGGGGGAGGAGCAACGGACTTTAAAAGTTTTTTCGTGTCTTATACGTTTCTTTGGGGCTCGGTTTTTACCCGTTTTGACTGCCCTTGACTGCCTCTGATCGCCACAAACAAAAAAAGCTCCCAACCGAAAATCAAATCGGTTGGGAGCTTCTAAAATGCGCAAGGGACAATGATTTTGAAGCTATTTAAAACTTTTCGACGATGCGGTGAGAGGTAGTTAAATGGTGCCGAGGGGCAGAATTGAACTGCCGACACGCGGATTTTCAGTCCGCTGCTCTACCAACTGAGCTACCTCGGCATGCCTATCCAAAAGTCGTTGAAATTGCTAGAGTTTCGCAGGGCTTGAAGATTAACAGGGGGAATAGCGCTTGTCAATTGCCGAAAGGCCGCGCCCTCGCCTCCAAACCGAAAAGAACTAGGCCCAAAAACCAGTCACATCCCCCTCACTCCGCCCTCTCCCGCCAAGGGGCGAGGGAGTCGTTGGACAAAGGACGGTTTTAAAAAATGTAGAACTGGTTGAATTTGAAGTTCAAGGCGAAAAAGAAAGTCGCCTCAACGGTCGAGGTGGGATCGCCCAGAGCCACGAACTCGGCGGGATTGTAGGCGATGTCGATCGAGAAGTCGTCCCCGTCGAAATCCCGGGTCAGGGTACAGCCCAGGGAGTAATTTTGGAAAACGTTCAGGGTCTGGGTTCCCAGGCCCTCGAATTTATAGCCGCCCCGGACCGCGAAGAGCTGGGGAAATACCCAAAATTCCCCCCCCACTCCCAGCTTGATGTCCTGGTCCGCCGGCTTAAACACCTCAACGGCGATGTTCAAATCCTTGGTCTTATCAACGACTTGGTGGGTCCCGATCCCGAACCGGATGAACATGGGCAGCGAATCGGCTGAGGAAGTAGGATTGAAGGTCATCCCCGTCCCCAAGTTCAGGACGGACAAGCCGGCCTTGACCCCGAAAGGCAATTTGTCGATTTGAACGCCTGCGTCAAACGCCACCGCCGAGGCCGAATAGGGACCCAGCGTGCTTTGGAGGAACTTCGCGGTGGCTCCCACGCGGATGCTCTCGGAAAATTTCCGGGCGTAGGATAGGCTTCCCAAAAAATCGTCCGTAAAGACCGGCGATACGCCCGGAACCTGGTTGTCAATGGGCGGGGAATGGCGGTAAGTGACGTTGACCGCGACCGTGTTGTTGCCGCCCCAGGAGGTGGCGAAAGTCCCCAGCTCATACTGGATGTCCGCCAGGCTGTCTAAATGAAGGATCACCAGCTGGGAGGCTTTGATGGACGAAAGGCCGGCCGGGTTATAGCTGAGCGAATAGGCGTCGTCCCCCATGGCCGTGTAGGTTCCGCCCATCCCCGCGGGCCTGGTGCCTTGGTTGATCTTAAGGATGTCGCCGGTGGTGGTCCCGACGGATCCGGCTCGAAGGGGGGAATAGGACCCGAGACCAGCCAATAAGACACTGGCGGCTAAGGCGGTCGCTCGGTTCATTAATTTTATTCCCATGGGAAGCTCGCCTTTTGAGTCATCATCAGAACTTGGTGGTCAAGGAAATGCGGTGGGCATCGCCGAAGATATCAGCCGGAGCGTAGGCGTAATCGATGAATAACACCGTCCCGTTCAGATCCAGGCCGTAACCGGCCCCGACGGTCAAGCCGACCCCGCTCAAGTCCTTGTCCAAAAAGGTATAACCAGCGCGGAGCGTCGCCCGGCTGGCGATCCACTTGAAGTTATACTCGCCTCCCACCCTCATCCCCACCCGGTCCTCAATGGGCTTGATGGGAAAGGTAGTCTCGGCGGTCAAGGCCCCGTCATCCTGGTCGCTGAAAAGATTATAGCGGCGGTAGGAAATACCGGCGTTGAGGGACAGGGGCAGGTCGAAGCCCGCGGATTGGGCCCCGAGGTTTTTAAGGGTGAAGCCTAGGCGCATGCCGTCGAAGGGCGGCAGGACCACGATGCCGGCGTCCAGGTCGAACAAGGAGGATGAAATGGTGTCGATCTGCTGCTGGATCAGCTTCACGGAAAGGCCCGCCTGGACGCTGGAGCCGATGGACCTGGCATAGGCCAGGGTGAAGACCTGGTCCCCGCTGGAAAAGGTTCCCGTCGTTACCCCGGAATCGTTGGTCCTCTGCTGGTTTCCTGGTTGGAGCAGATTAACGCTGACGGCGACCGTCCCGCCCACTCCCGGCATGGACTCGCCCAAGGGATAGCCGAAGCCGACGAATTCGTAATTCATGCTTTGATAAAGGGAAAGGTAGGTGAAATCCAGCTCGCTGGTCAGCATGCTGGCCAATCCCGCGGGGTTATAAAAAATGGAACCGATGTCATCCCCCAGCGCGGTGTAAGCGCCTCCCACCCCGACCGCCCTCGTGACGGGGGAAATTTTGATGAAATCAAAGGCGTCCCTCCCGCTATTGGCCGTTTGGGAAAAGGCCATGGAGGTTCCCCCCAGCCAGAGCGACAGCAGGGCGATTAAGGTTTTTCGGATGGTCGAACCTGTCATTAAGGTCCATTCCTCGAGCGCGAAATGGCGAACTTACCGAATGTCTTCCCGTTAGGACCGTCAATCACGTAGAGGTAAAAACCGGCCGCCACGGGATTTCCGTCCCCGTTATTACCGTCCCAGGTAATGGTGCCGACGCTTAAGCTGGGAGACAGGGTGAAATTGGGATCACCGGGAGCGAAGGTCCGGACCAACAGCAGGGAGACGGTATAAATATTGACCGTGGATCCGGCGGGAACGCAGCCAATGACGATGCAGGATTTTCCGGGACAGGCCGCGATGGCATGGGCCGCTTGGAAGTCCATCGGATTGGGATAGAGGAGGACGGGACAAGGCGTCTCGGTGAAGGTCGGGGTGTTCACCGGTGTAAAGGTGAAGGTGGGAGTGGGCGTGATCGTCGGGGTGAAGGTTAAGGTCGGTGTATGGGTGGCGGTCAAGGTGTCGGTCAAGGTGAAAGTGTTCGTCACGGTCAAGGTGGGACTGTTGGTGGCGGTGCGCGTAAAGGTCGGGGTCGGGCTGTTGGTGGGACTATTGGTCGCCGTGTTAGGGGGAGTGATCGTAAAGGTATTCGTCGGACTGTTTGTTGGAGTGACCGTGGCGGTCGGGGTGGGGGAATTCGTAGCGGTATTGGAAGGGGTGATGGTCGGCGAATTGGTCGGGGTGTTCGGCGGAGTGTTGGTGGGAGTGGCGGCCGAAGTGGGAGTATTCGTATTCACGAAAGTATTGGTCGGGGATGGAGAAGGAGTGCTGGTGGGCGTTTTCGTGGCGGTATCGGTTGAAGTGTTCGTCGGGGTATTGGTGGGAGTGTTCGTGGCGGAAACCGTCGGTGTATCGGTGGGTGTCTTGGTAGCGGTATTGGATGGGGTGCTGGTAGGCGTATCGGTTGGCGTGTTCGTGGGCGACAAGGTGTTGGTCGGGGTATCGGAGGGTGTATTCGTGGAAGTCACAGTGGGAGTGTTGGTAGGTGTGGATGTCGGCGTGTTCGTGGGAGTCGGCGTAGCCGTGGGTGGAATGAGGCAAGGCAAGGCTCCAACACCCTCAAGATTATCAATCCAAACCTGATTGGTATTCATCGTATCGGCAAAAGTGGAAGGAATAATAATTTGGACGGTTTTAACGGGATTAACAAAACCTGACGTATCAACCCAAAGAGTAGTCCATTTATTGGCTAGGGTTGAGCTGGCCTGGATACCACCCGATGAACAGTTGTAAAGGAGATCCTGCTGACTTGCCAAGTGGGTGACGGCGTTGTTCAGTGTGTCGGTGGCAACAATGTTGAATTGCCGACTAACGGCGTTCGTCCAAATCTCAACCTCAACGTAAAGTTGGGTTCCCGTCGGGACTGGATCGGTATAAGTAATGGTAACACTGCAAGCAGGACAGGCGCTCGTGGCGTTCACCACGCCCGTCGTTAGCGGGCTGGGTTCCCCGTTTAAGTTATCACCGCTCCCATTAGCGGTTAAACTGGACATGAAATAAACGCTTGCTCCGCTATAGGTAACGACCCAATTGGTCGTGGAACCGGTCGGGTCAAAATGCTGGTGGCTATCCGCGGAAAGGGCGAAAACCGGCGAAGTCTGAAAAACTGACGGGATAGTGGCGTAAAACAAAAATACAAATAATCCCGTTAGATATCGTTTTCTTTTCAAAAACATTCCAACTCCTATAACACTAAATCCAAGATATTAACGGATGGAACAGGCAATAATCGCGACTTGACGTTGGTCGGTAAAATCCGCCTCAACTTATCCAAATTCGACAAGGTGGGAACAGGGTTCTCCCCTATTCTTGGAGCCGTTTTAGCCACCGTCGTAATGCCAGGCGTGACGTTTTCTTCTCTGGGTCCCTGAACAGCCGTGACTTGGGGCCTATTATCCCCACGAAGGGGGTTTAACGCAACAGTTTCGGGCTGCTGAAATGAGGCAACCGGCGGCTTTACCAAAAGGGGCTGGGCTATATGGCCTTCCGCCTCCGAAACCTGGGGGGGCAATGGATGAACCTCATGGATTTGGGCGCTTTGCCTGGCCTCGGCGACGAAATTTTCGATTCCCCTCTCCCTCAACTGGCTGGCAAACTCCCTCTGGCTTTGTTCGGCAATTTTCCTGGGCGAGGGCAGGGAACTGCCCGTCAAAAGGACGACGGGCCTGGGCGACTCGGCTTTGCTTTGGAACGTGACCGTCGTGGTGGTTTCATTGGATTTCGAAATTTGAACCGTGGTTTGGGGGACCAGGGCTTTCGAGGAAAAAATGGATTGGACAACCGCCTCAGCCGTGAGATCCCTCGGGGAATTTTTCGGCCTTGTCTCAGGGACAGGAACCTGGCCGGACTTCCCCGCCGTTACCTCTGGATGGGCCGCCGGAGGAACCGAATTTTTCCCAAGGGCTCCCGCCAAAACAGGAGCGGAACTGGGTTGAACTTCCCTTCTGGGAACAATGGTCTCGCCCGGATTCGGCCCCGCCGGAGGGACTGATACCGTCGCGGGCTTAGGACTGGACACAAGGGGACGATTTTCGCGGACTTGGCCGGAGTTTGGCAAAGGCTGGTTGAGTGAGGCTTCGTGGCGGGGAGGTTCCGTGACAGGGCCCCTCGAAACAACGGTCCTAACCGGGACATTCGCAACGACAGGGACCCTGAGGGTAGTTAAGGGTGTTTTATTTTCAGGCAGGATCACCTGGACCCTGTTCCCTGGCGGGGGAGGCGGAACCTCCCGTGGCAAAGGGGGGACTTGGCCATGCGCCGAACCGGACAACGGAGCTTCGCGATGAAGCGGGGGCTCGGCTTGAACTTTGCCCGCCAAGGCCGCCGTCGCTTCATGAATCGGCATTTTAGGAAGAGGATTTTCTTGCTGAAGACGGCTGACGGGAACCTGTAAAGGCCCGGTCAAATTCGGTTTTTCCAAATTCACTTCCGCCGGGCGACCGGGAACAGGCGGGGGGATTATTGAGGGCCCGGTTTTTTCAGCTGGGATATTTTTAACCGCGGCCTCCGGTGGAGGCTGGGTCAACCGCTCGATATCCCGGAATTCCCTTCGCAACGTCTGGGTACCCTGGAGGGCTTTTTGCAGGACGGGCTGGAGCGGTTCAAAACGCTTCAACACTTGCGCCGCCTCAGGCTTGGTTAAAAACTGAGAAACCCCCGCCGGCGCGGAAGGCTCCTTGATTTTTTCCGATTTTAGTTTTTGGATTTTCGTTTCAACGGCATGGGTATCCGGTAAGGGTTGTGCCGTTTCCGGCAGGTGTTTCCGGGAGATTCCCCCGCCCGACAAGTTCATCGCCATGGTTCCCTCCCTCAGCCTCGCGGATTCCCCTCAAATACCTTCGGAAAAATCCTGGATTTAAACTCCACCACCTTATCGATGACCTGCGGAATAGTTTCCTTCACGGTAATCTTTTTCCCGTTCTGGAGGGTCAAGATGGTCTCCGGCGAGCTTTCCAGGAATAAAATCAGGTCCGAGTTGATGTAGACTTCTTGGCCGTTTAATCGGGTGACAGGGATCATGGTACGCCTCTTTTTGTCATTTTCATTTTACCACTAAGAAACCCCGCCGGCGAAACTCTTATGGCAGGAACAAAGCCGCGGAAAGTGAGAAAATCAGGGAGTTTTACCGAGTCTTAGGGTGAATGCCAAACATCGTTGTAGTAAGTCCTCGTCGTAATGTTGTTCATCCCGCCAATGACCCAGGTCTGGTTGTTAAAGTTGAGCCCCAGGTGGTAGAAACGGCTGGGAAACATCGGGTCCCCGAAGGCCCAAGTGATGCCATCGGAACTGCTTTTGAGGTAATCCCTCGGGCCCCAGGTGAATTCCTCACCGGCTGTCAAAAGGATTTGGTTGTTCAAGACGGTGGCCTGGGAATAAAAAAGGTTGCCGAAGTTATTCAGGTTGGAAACCATGGTCCATGCCGCCCCGTCCGGTGAGGACCAAACATCACTGTGGCCGCCGGTCGGATTGGGGCCACCCGTAGCGCCCCCCATAATCCAAAGGCGGTTGTTATAAACCGTCATCATGAATCCCCATCGGCCGGTCAATCCGCCCGTTGTCGCGACCTGGGTCCAGGTAATCCCATCGGTCGAGGTCCAAACGTCATTCTTGGTGGTTCCCGACCAGCCGCCGATGACCCACATAGCCCCGTTGAAAACAATGGCCCCAAAATCTTCCCTGGGACTGAAATGGGTCGCGGTTCCGCCAGGCTGATTCACCAGGACTTGGGTCCAATTAGCCCCATCCGGCGAGCTCCAAACATCATTTTTGAGGGCGTTCGTTTGGTTGCCGCCGATCATCCACAATAAGCCATTGTAGGAAAGAACCTGCGAACCGTAGCGGCCGCCAAAGGGAGCGCTGGCCGTGGCTTGGGTCCAACTGGACCCGTTGGAAGAAGACCAAACGTCACCGTACCAATAGGTCACGGAAGCGCTGGCGTCACTCGCCGCCCCGCCCACCACCCACATTTGCCCGCCAAAAACCGTTCCCGACAAGCCGTACCTGGGAGAAAAAGGAGCGCCCCCCGTCGCCTGGATCCAGCCCCCCGACCCCGGTGAGGTCGGCGAGCTTGAGCAGCCGGCTAGACACAGGAACGTTAATAATAAAAGGTGTATCGGAATGCGTTTCAAGGGATCCCCGGAATATTTTTAAAAGACTGAATGATTGAATCTATTTTAGCTCATTTTTGAAATTCAAACTTTATATTTTTTAAAAATCAGGCGAAAAAAAGTCATTGCTTTCCGCTGGTAAGAATCACCCTCATCCCGACCTTCTTCACTCGGCGGCACAGGGGAAAATTTTTAAAAAAAAACGGCGTCCTCCTCCCGGAGAACGCCGTTTCGATATTGAGGCCAGGCCTCCCTCGCGGGAGACCCAGCTATCGCTTAAAAACTACCCTCAGCCGCCTTGACCCAGCTGCACTGTCGTCTGCAGGGTGGAGTTGGTGACCGAGATGACCCGCGCGTTCACTTCAAATCCTCTTTGCGCGATGATCATGTTGGACAATTCCACCGTCAAGTCGACGTTGGAGAGTTCCAAGGAATTCCCTTGGACCGTTCCCATACCCAGCTGGCCGGCGGTTCCCACGAAGAGGGGTCCCGAGTTGGCCGATTGAGCGTAGTAGTTGCTGCCAACCTTGGCCAAACCGCCTTGGTTGTTGGGCATGGCCAAGACCACCTGGGCCAAAGCCACGTTCTGGCCGTTGGTGAAGGATCCGACGATGTCTCCCAATTTGTCGAAGGAAACCCCCGTCAATTGCCCGTCCGTGTAGCCGTTTTGCGTCTTGGCGTACGCAGTCGAGTTCGGAACGTAGGTGTTGACGCCGCTGATGACTTGGTAGCTGCCTTCCGCGTCGCTGTAAACACCATCCCTCAATCCGGGATTAGCCACGCCGGGACCTCCCAAGAGGCCGGCAGTTCCGAAATCCAGGTAAACCCTGGTGACTTCAGCTCCGATATTGGGAATCGGCGAAACAGGAGGCGCAGGAACTTGATTGACGTCCTGGATGGGAGGCAGATAAATCGCTGGCCGGGCGGCAGTGGCATTAGCCGCCGCACCCTGAACCAAAGCCCCGCCTAATCCGGCCAAAGAGCCGTCTGTGTTGAAGTGGAGGAAGTCGCCATAGTATTGGTCGCCGTTCACTCCGCGATCATATCCGACGCCGCCGGCGCCGGTCGTATCGCCTTCCCAAATACCCGTTCCGCCGATCAAGCTGGCGTTCGAAACCGCGGCTCCCGCCGTGGTGTCGAAAGCGTACCAGGCATAAAGCACCTGGTTCATCGGGGGTGTATTGACAGGCGGATTAGCCGTTCCCAGGTCGTTGACCTGGTAAAGTTGGATCGTGACCGACCGGGCGTTGCCCAGGGAGTCATAAACCGTCTCCGACATCACATGCGCCGGGGGAACGGGAGGCTGTTGCTGCCAAGCGTTGGTGACGTTGGCTTGCGCGTTAAGTAATGTTACTTGCCCGGTGTCGATGACGGCGCCCGTAATTAACTGTTTTCCAGCAACAGGGTCGATATAAACCTCAGTCGACGCATTGACCGGATCCGAGAAATTGTCTACCTGTTGGACAACCGTTCCACCTAAGCCGTTCGGATTTGGGATTAAATTGGCCGATTGACCGTTCAAAGCGCCACCACCAATGACGAAGGGTAATTGGGGAGCGGCTCCGGCAGGATTCAATTCCAAGATGCCGCCACTTTGGTTGGCCTGTTGGAACGAATCCATATTCCCGCTGAATTGGATCTGGGTCGTGGCCTTCGGCGGAAGGATGAAGTCCCGCTTGATGTTGATGTTGGAGATCTGGCTGATGTTGGTGTTATCCAACTTCAACGAAGCGTCGGTGATGACCAAGGGAGGAACCAAACCGCCGTTATGCAGTGGAATCTGGTTGTACTCGACCTTGGCGTTGAAGCCCTGGATCAGGCCGCCGTTTTGGTCCACCAAGTTGCCCGTACCGTCAAACGTCAGGTTGCCCGCGCGGGTCAAGAGGGTCTGGTTGCCCGACTTGCTCAAGAGGAACCCATCGCCCACGATGGCCATATCCGTTGAGTTGCCGGTGTTTTGGATGGTGCCTTCCGTGAACAGGGTCTGGATGGAAGCCACGCGGGTTCCCAAGCCGACCTGCTCCGGATTGACGCCGCCCAAATTGGCGCCTTGGTTGTCGCCTTGGCCGCCGGAAAGGGTTTGGCTGATTTGATCCGCGAACTCAACACGGCTAGCCTTGTAAGCTATGGTGTTGACGTTCGAAATATTGTTTCCAATCACATCAAGCCACGTGCTGTGGGATTGAAGGCCGGAAATTCCGCTGAACATCGATCGAAGACCCATTGTCTTCCTCCTTAGAGTTTTTAGGTCGGGCAATCAGCCCGCCTTTTTTCGGGCTTCCTCTAAGAGAGGTCCAGCCCGATATCCGCTACTTGAAACCTAACGGCTAACTTCACAAAAACTTGAGGCCTTTTCGGCCCCAGGCGAAGTCAACCTCCGCCCCACCAAATTTACACAATCACCGCGCTATCGATATTGGTGAAGACATTCTCTTTCATGCTGCTTCCATCCAAAGCGGTGATCACGGTCCGGTTGGTGACACTCACGATAAAGGCCTGGTCATCCATCACCAGCAGGGACTGCCTGGCACCCTTGGCCGCCGCCTTGTTAACCGCGTCGGTCATGCGGGCCACATCCTCCGGCGAAAGATCGATGTTTCTTAAGGCCAACCTTTCCTTCGCGTGAGCCGAAAACTTTAAACCCAGCCCCCTGTCGACCGTCGTCTGCAAAACCGAATCGAAAGGAAGAACAGTCTCCGCCGCCCGGCTGGCCTGCTGCTGCAACATCTGCAGTTGGGCCTGATTCTGGACGCTTTCAACCGACTTCATGGGATCGTTAAAGTTAACTTGCTGAACCACTTTGTCCTCACCCGCCCTTCAAAGGCTTGAATATGCCAAGCCAGGTTAAAGCTTATTGGACCACGCTTTGAACCGCGCTCAAGGCGTAATCGTGTCCCGCGACCGAAACCGCCGGACCATCCTTGTAATAAACAATCCCCGTCACCGCGCCAGTCGTAAAACCACTGTTGTTGTTCGGATCAGCCACCACTACCGTTTTACCGATTAAGTTGGTGACCGAGCTTTCCAAAACTGTGTTGATACTCTTGTTCAGTTGCGTCATTTGCTCCAACGATGAAAATGAGGCCAGTTGGGCGACAAATTGACTGCTATCCTGAGGGTTCATGGGATCTTGGTTCTTCAATTGCGTGATCAGAAGCGTTAAAAACGTGTTCTGAGACACAAAAGAATTGTTGTTGGTTACAGCGTTCGTAACCGCGTTGCTTCCTGAACCTGTACCGCCTACTCCTGAAACCATACAAATCACCCCTCTTTCTAGCTACACCTTTTCTAACGGCTTTATCCGAAAAAACTTGAGGTATTATCAGCAAAAATACCTTGTTAGGCCAGGACATCCAGCAGGGACATCCGGACTGACATTTCCCCTAAAACACCAGTATTTTCAAGGTTTTGCGCGTCATCCAAGGCTCCGGAGGTCATGGAAGCCGGCAGCCGGTAGCCATTCCCCTCTTGTTGGTATTGATAATATTGGGCCAGTAGGTTGGAAGAGCCGCCTTGGATCTGGACCTGTAATTGGTCGATTTGAAGCCCCGCCTGGCTCAAGGCCGCCTTGAGATCCACCATGTGATGCTGCAAAACTTCCTTCACGTCAGGGTGAGAAACGATGATTTTCGCTGAAACGGCCTGGTCCACCAGGGCGATTTGCACGGTCACCCGGCCCAGGCTCTCCGGAACCAGTTGAAAGTTCAGGCGTGAAACGGCTTTCGCCTCGGAAGCGTGGGTCGTGATCTGGTCCATGACCTGGCTCAGGATTTGAAAGCTGTCCACTTTATGGGTTGCGGGGTTATTGACGGCTTGGTTCGCGAGTCCCGCGGCGACAGCCTGTTTATCGGCGGCCAAAGCCGCCAATAAATTGGGATTCAATTGAAGGTCGATGGAATTGTTGTTGGTGTTCTTGGATTGGTCGAGGCTTGCCCTTAAATCCGCCGACAGCTCCGAGCTATTTCCAACGGAAATCACGGCCTGCGGGGTCAGGGGTTGAACTTCCGTGATGGACGAAACTTGATTTACCGTGTTTTGGTTATTCAGGTCGTTATTATTGGGAACGGCAGGGACCGGAACAGCCGACTTCACCACTTCCCCCGTGATCACCGTGGCGGGAACATTCTGATTGGTTGAGACGGATACGGTCGTTCCGGGGGTAGTGGCCGCGGGAACCTGGCCATTCACTTGGGCCAATAGATCCGTCTGGTTATTGACCGGGACTTGAACATCCACCGGAGTCGGAGGAACAACTTCCTGCACTGTAACCGAAACGGGTGATGCGGGTTGTGGTTGAACGACCACGGCAACTTGAGGCGCCGGTTGAACCGAGAGGCTTAACCCTGCGGGCGTTTGAACCGTCAATGGTGAGGAAACGTTCGGAACAAAGTTATTTTGAACGGCGGGAACCGGAGTCAATCCCAAGGATTGCCCCGATTGGGCATTCGCCAAAGGATCATTCCCGTTGGCCATGGTTCCCTGTGCCGCCGTGCTGGAGGCAAAAGCCGTTTGAATCAGCTGGGTTTGGGACAGGACCGTGATATTCGCTTGGTTGTTTTGATCCAGCATGGAAGTCGACGCCGACCATTGGCTTTGGAATACTTGGGCCGAAGCGATCACTTCGTTCACCGCGGAAGCTGCCTGATTGTCCGTCAGAACATTCGGAAAGTTTTGGCTCGCCAGGGGTTGCGTTGGCGGCTGGGGCAAGATCGGAGCGCCGGGCAAAATCGCCGATACTCCATCCGGACCTACCAGCGAATTTTGAGTCGATTGATCCGAGTTGTTTCCACTTGAAGCGGGCTGTGCCATCCCAGTCCCCGCCGTGACGCCGGGCGGAACGGCGATATTCAGGGCATTCAAGAGTTGTTCCAGGGTAATGGACGGTTTAGCGGCTCCCGCCGGAACGTTATTCGCCTTATCCGCCGCGCCAAACTGGGACGCGAGGACATTCAACCTGGCGACCATGTCATTCAAGGTGTCCAGGGCTTTTCCATCAAAGACTTGGGAATTTTGACCGACGGTTGGTTGAACCACCGGGGAGGTTCCGAGAACCGGAGTCACATCCGAGGTTCCCAGGGATTGGGTTGAGTTCAGTTGAACTTGAGAGCCAGCCGCGGGGGCTTGCGGACCGCTTTGAGCCATTTCCACAACCGAGGCTTGGGCGAACATTTGCTCCACAAACATTTGGCTTGCGAAAGAGGAACGGGTGTTGTCGGTGTTATTGACCCCGGGGTTCGCCGAATCCAAGGGCGGAGCCGGAGGCACTTCGTCATTCATCGCCGTCAACGACTTCACCAAGTTGTCCAAAGAGGCGGTCTGGGAAAGGGATTGTTTCAAGTCGGAGTTGGTCATGTCCTTTTGCTGGTTGAGGAAGGTGGTCAAGACCGCTTGGCTGGCCCCTGCCTGGACCAGCATCTGGACCAGGTTTTTAAAGGTATTGTTTAAATCATCCTGGGTTTGGGACGTGTTAGTGGATAGGTTTTGTTGGCTGGCCGAAACTGAGACAGAGGGATTGCTCAAGGGCAACTCAGATGAAAACAATTGATTGAGCGCGTCCGCCAAGGGGCTCGAGGAAGGGATCGGCTGTAAGGAGGACCCGTTTCCGGAAGACTGTCCAGAAAGGCCCGTTGTTCCCGCCTGGATAAAAGTGGCCGACATTTGGAATGTTTGAAGGTCGATAAAGACGGTCGAGCTTTGGCTGTTGTTTTGTTGAAACTGGACCAATTGGGTTTCCGAAAAAGACATTTGCAGGAAAACATCGCTGTTTTGAAGGCTGTTGGAACCCGAAACAGATCCTGAGCCGCCGCCAGTGGAATTTCCCCCATCCGGGGAACCCGTCACATTTCCAAACAAAATCTGCTGATTTTGGAGCATCTGCTGGAGCATTTGATTCAAGAAGGCGCTTTGTTGGTCGGAGGATAATAGAAGCGGGTTGCCCGAGTCCGAAACTTTGGAAATCATGGCTTGGAGCGAGTCCAACAGGGATTTCGCGTCAGCGGCGCTGATCTTCCCGCCCGAAAGCGAGACGAGGGTGTTTTGCGCTTGAGTTGGATCCATCGACTGGGCGCTGGAAAGCATCCCGATTAATTTCGACAACCCCGCCGCCAGGGACATCAGGGTTTGCTCGGCCTGCGCCAATTGAGCCAGGTTATCCACCTTCAAGTGTTCCGTGATGGTGACATCAGCCTCGGAGATGGAGGTGAGGGATTGAAAAAACTTTCCGCTTCCGCTGGTCGGATTACCGGAGGAGGGGGGCAGAACCTCAACGGTCGGCTGGGCGTTGGCGCCCGAATTGTCCGCGACGGTCGAACCAGCGGCGCCCGAATCCTGGGACGCCATTTGGGCCAAGACTTCCTCAAAGGTGCTTCCCCCAGGCTGGGAGCCCTTGGCCGAAACGCTGTCCTTGCCCTGGGACAGGGCAGCCTTATCCGAAGGCGTGGAGAACAGTGAATTTAGGATGTCGGAAATGCCGTTTTTCACGTTTTTACCTTTTGCTTTAAGTAACTAACTACTTCTTTGCTGGAAGGGACTGGGCGGCGGCGCGCCGCCGACAATCCCCACCAAATCCGCGTACATCTGATTAATGATCTGTAAAACCTCCAATGAGGCGTTAAAAGCGATCAATGATTTCATGGCGTCTTCCTGTATCGATTGGATCGGGACTCCGTGATCCCCGGTGTTAAATGCGACTCCGGCTAAATCCGCCTGAGAATTATTCAATTGGTCCAAATTGGCCGAGGACTGGTTCAAAACCAGCTGTTGGGATGAAAGATCCGTCGAGATTTGCGTCAAAACTCCGGACGTTAAATTCCCGATGGGGACGTTCGCGTTCAATCCGGTAAACACCGTAAAGTTTCCGGTATTGTCGATGATTTGAAACGGCAGGGGCGTATTGTCGTAAAGGGTCAAGGTTTGAGTATTGGTATTAAAACTGGCGGTCACCTGGGGGCTGCCCAAGGGTGGGGTTGTGGCTGTTGCGATTTGCGCCAGGATCGTGGCAAGATCCGAAGGATTATTAATGTTGTTAGTCCAGGAAATTTTAATTTGGTTCGTGGGAACTCCCAAAGGTGTAATGAAGGTTCCCACCAAAGTAAAGGTGCCACCGGTTCCCGGAGTGACGCGAAATGCCTGGGAATTTGGCCCAACAGGCGGCAGGCCGGCCGGAAAGGGTGGTGAAGGCGGGTAATAAGGCACGGTCGAATCCATGTTTCCAGGAAGGGGCGAACCCAACGGCGGATAAGCCTCAACAATCGAGGGATCCGTTGGAGCGAATCCGTTATTCATTTTAATGGAGCTGGTCAGGACATTCTTTACATTGGCCCAGTTGCTTAGGCCACCCGTAAAGTTACCCACAAGATTGTTGATGGCGATGGGATTATTTGAAAGCATATAAAAAGCTTGGGTCGTGGCGTCAAAAACCGCGTCCACATTGGGAACCTTGGTGTGAATTTGGGTGATAATGCTGTCGATGGAATCCACCGCCGGGTCGTAATTGATCGTTTGTCCATTGACCGTAAAGGAACTTGGTCCCGGTGTCGGCGCCAAGGCGATGGGTTGGGTATTGAGGGCCTTGGTTGGATCAATTCCGGCGCCGATCGACGGTTGGCTGGCAATGTAATTATTGGCCAACAGCTTAGGGAGATCGCCAAGGAATTGGGCGACCATGCCGTCCCCCGCCGCCGGAACGATAAAAGGCGTGCTTGATGTCGCCAGTAATTTCCGGGTGGCATCCACCACCAAGGATGCGTTCACGTTGATGTCCTGGGCTCCCGTACCCGTAAAGAATGCCGTACCCGTCGTCACCCCATCCGCCGCGTAGCCCGCCTCATGCAAAATATTGGTGATATTCATGACCGAGGTGGCGATCTGATCCACCTGGTCCTTATAGGATTCCAACACGACGTCCCGGGCCTGAAGCTCCCCTCCTAAATTTCCGCCTGTAATCCAATTCGTCGCGTCCGGCAAGGTTAAAGTCCCTTGGGATGATTGTATGGTGATGTTGGACAAGCCTGGGTTGTGAGGATTCATGTCGTTCGCCTGGAGAATGGAAGCGCCCGACCCATCCACGAGGGAGATGCTGCTGTTGCCCAAAAAGACGTTGACCGTTCCAGCTGTTCCAAAGTTGGCTTGGATATTGATGAGCCGTCCGAGCCGATCCAAAGCGTAGTCCCTGGCATCGAGCAGATCATTCTGGTTGCCTCCCGAGGAGCCCAACAACTGGTTGTTCACCGAGGCCAACTGCTGAAGGATCGCGTTAATTTGGCTGACTGTCCCATTGACTTGCCCATTCAGATTCGTTTGAAGATTTTGAATTTGGTTGTACTGATTGCGGGCCAGATCGGCAAACGCGATGCCGTCATTCACGACGGTTGACCGCAAGGCGACACTGGTTGGACTTGCGGACAAGGCCGTGAAGGCGTTGGCCAGGGTGGTGACGGCCGCGTCCAAGGTTCCGGCAGAACCATTTAAGATATTGTTCACTTGGCTCAAAACGCTGTTTATGATCTCCGCCTTGCCAACCACCGTGCTCGCTTGTTGGATTTGGGAGTCCAAAAAGGAATTACGCAGGCGGGTGATTTGTTGGACCAGGGGGCCTGTTCCCACATTCAACATTCCGGCAGCTCCACTTCCAAAAAGCAGGGGGGAGCCTTCCACGACATCCAACCGCTGACGGCTGTTGATTAAATAACCGTTGGAATCTTGATAGGTTTTGGCCAAATTTGAGGCAAGGACATCCTGATTCAGTTGTTGTATGAACAATCCCCGGGTGACTGTTTCCATGCTTAAAAAACTGTTTAACATGTATGCCTCCTCAAACGATTCGGTTAACGAAAGAAGAACTGCTCTCTTCCGTTTTGACCGAGGGCGCGAAAGCCTGTTTTTTTCCGCCGTTGGCGATGACCTTCAAGGTGAAGTTCACGTAAGCCAGGGCGTTTTGCAATAATTTCTCGTTGCTCTGGTTGGTTTCTTCCAAAGCCTTGGCTGATTGGATCAACTCAATCATCGACTTTTTCAACTCCTCGATGATTTCCACGGGAGCCCGCTTGAGGGCCTCGTTCAAGCTTAAGGTCTTCAAGCCGTAGCCCTTGGCCAGCTTTCCCAGCCATTCATTCCTTTGGGCGATGATCGGACCCAGGGCAAAAACTTCTTTTTCTTCCAGCCTGACGTTTTCCGGAAGCACATCGGTCTTCCCCGCCACCAGAAGTTCCTTTTGTTTTTCCGCCAAAGTCTTCAAGTGGCGGTAACGCCCCGCCTCTTCATTCAAGCAAGTGATAAGGGATTGGAAAAATTCGATCACGGCTTATCCTTTGGTATCGATAACCTGCAGGTTGATGAGGCTGGTCGCCAGCTTCACCATGTCCACATCCAGATCCCCGGACTGCGCTTCTTTCGCCAATTGATCCACCTTGGCGCTTCGAAGCTTGGCCGTTTGGGCCGATTCCCTTTGCAGGGATTGCAAAACTTCGCCAAAGGCGCTGAGGGAAACGGACGAGGATGACGAGGATGATTCGTTTTCGGAATTCGACGAGAGGGATTTATCAACCTTGAACGATTGAAGCACGGCGGGAATATTTTGGAATCCATCGATGCGCATAACAAACTCCTTTGGTTTTCTATAAAACCTAACGGCCAGGCTCAAGAAAACTTGAGGAAAATCCATGGGAGGGGGTCGAAAAGGCCCCCGGAGGGTAAGAAGGGGTGAAAAAGCCAATAAAAATGGGGTTTTGGGTCAATTCACCGCTAAAAAGGCTTATTTAATAGGGTTTTCAGAGAAATGAGACTAGCCCCGTCGATCCTTCAAATACTTGGGGTCTGGGGGCTCCTCACGCCGGCCCGAGGGGTTCTGTGGCTTGAGGGGCCGGGATTTATCTATGTCATTTTTGAGGTCTTCCGATAGCTTTTGCCGGCATTTATCGCAAATCTTGCCCTGGGCTATGGGTATCCCGCATCCTTCGCAAGTCAGGCCCGTATCACCCTGGACCAGCCTCAAACGGTTCTCGCGGACATAACGGTAGATGTCCTTAACGTCGATGTCGGTGGCTTGGGCGATTTCTTGGGCTGTGGCGGCGGGGCGGGTCGAGAGAAAGTTGAAGATTTTGCGGTAGTTATCGTCCTCTTCCCTCATGCAGGATTGGCAGATGTCCCTGCCCCCGGGAACGGACGTGTAAACCCTATTGCAGCGGGAACAATTGGCCAGCTTCATTTAAACATTTTCTGGTGGGGTAAAGTCGTCTCCTTTAATTTCTGGTAAATCATTTTGCCGATGCCGATGCCGCCAGCGGAAGCGAGGCTGTCGGATAACTGCTCGTCCCTCATATTCTCGAAAAATTCCATGGAGCGGGAGTTGCCCAAGGCGTTGGATTTTTCAACGGTATTGCGCATTTCCTTAAAGAGCATCCGCATGAAGATGGACTCAAAATTCTTGGAAACTTCCCTCAACTGGGCGTCCGTGTGCTGGGCCGGGCCGCTCAAGGGATTGAGCAGGGAAGACTTATCCAAGGGGAGAAGGGCATTCGACCCGCCCATCGCCTGACCAGCCGCCTGGGATCCTAAAGAACCCTCCAAGGCCAACGCTTGTTGAAGCGATGCCGCGGAAAAGCCCTTCGACTCAATCGATTGAGGGAGGGGCATCATGGAAATGGGTTGAAGGGGCATGCTCATGAATTCGTCCTGGTTAAATAATGTCCAGCTCAGCGTGCAAGGCGCCTTCTTCTTTGATGGCCTGGAGGATGGAGATCAAATCCCGGGGAGTGGCTCCCACCGCGTTGATCGCCTCCACCACGTCCACCAAGGTGGCGCCCTCAGGCAGGACCACCAAGTTTCCCTTTTTGCCCGAGTCATCCACCGAAACCGTCGTGGAGTGGGTCAGCTCGTCATGGCCGAAGACCGCGTCATGGCTGACTTGGGTCGTTTTTTTGATGACCAGCCTAAGGTTACCGTGGGCGATCGCCAGTCCGTCAATCCGGACATCCTGGCCCATGACCACCGTTCCGGTCCTTTCGTTGATCACCACGCGGTTGGAAGGGGCGTCCGTCATCACGGCCGTGTCTTCCACCGCGGCGACAAATTCAACGACATTATCCCGGTAGTTATGGGGTATCTTCACGTCGATTTGTCCTCCATCCACCGCCTTGGCCACCGGCTCGCCGAATTGCTGGTTCAAGGCCTGGGCTGCCATGGAGGCCTGGCCAAAATCGGGTTTGTTCAAAAGGATGGAAATATTGTCGTTGTCCACGAAAGTGGAGGGCACTTCCCTTTCGACCAAGGCCCCATTGGGAACGCGGCCAGCGGTCGTGTGGTTGACTTGAATAAGGGGAAACTCGCCGGAGTTATCGCTGAAGCCGCCGACCGCCAGGGGGCCTTGGGCCACGGCGTAAACCTGGCCATCAGGGCCTTGGAGCGGGGTCATCAGGAGGGTTCCGCCTTGAAGGCTGCGGGCGTCGCCGATGGAAGAGACGGTCACGTCGATTTTATCGCCGGACTTCAATAACGCCGGAAGTTGGGCGGTCACCATGACCGCGCCCACATTTTGGGTCCGGATCTGGGCGGGGCTGATGGCGATGCCGAATTGGGACAGCATATTGGTGATGCTTTGCAGCGTCGAAACGACCCTCTGGGTATCCCCGGTTCTCTGAAGTCCCACCACCAGGCCGTATCCGATCAATTGGTTTTCACGGACCCCCTTCACTTTCGCGATGGTTTTCAGGCGGACTTGGGCGGCGTCCGAAGATCCAGCGGCCAGGAGAAAGAAAAGGGCGGCCATCCATTTCATCTTATTGTTTTTCATCATCATTCAAACCCCCGTCTTTTTTAGAAGAGACCCAGCCAGCTCATGACCCTTGTCAAAAGGCCCGGTTTCGCCGTTTCCGACGCAGGCCCGGTTCCCGTGAACTTGATCCTCGCGTTGGCCACCCTGGTGGAAAGGACCGTATTATCGCTGGAAATATCGTCGGGGCGGATCTCGCCCGTGACGTCGATCGTTTGCTTCTCGTCGTTCACCTCGACATAGCGGCTTCCCTCGATCAAATAATTCCCGCTGGGCAGAACCGATATGATTTTAGCCGTCATTTGGCCCGTCACCTTGGAACTCCGGCTGGAGGTGCCCTGCCCCTGATGGGAGGTGCCGCCGCCCAAGCCGATATTATTATTAATGTTGTTGTTGAGGAAATTGGCGGACCCTAAAAAGCCGTTGCCGGCCCCCACCACCACGCTTCCCGATTTCTGGTCCTGGCTGCTGGCGGCGTTGGTCGCCTGGTTTACTTCCTGGATCATGACGGTGATGACGTCGCCCACCCGGCGGGCGCGTTTCTCGGTGTAAATGGAGCTGGACCCCTCCACGGGGAACAGCGAATCCGCCACCAGCGTTTGGCAGGAAGCGAAAACCGCCAAACCCAGGAAAAATATCATCGTTTTATTTGTCATCATACCGACCCCCATCCCTTAACTAAGGCTTGTCCTGATCCACCAAGACCGTTTTTTCATCCAATACTTTTCCACGCAGAACCTTGTGCGTGTCCGTGTTCTCAACCCGGATCGTGTCTCCGGCCTTTCCCTCTTCCGACGCCCTCACCTGGACCGAAATCTCCACATTACCCCGCCTTACCACGGCCTGCAGGACCGCCCCCCTTTTGACCATGGGGGGATCATAAAACTCTGTCATCCGGAGGATCGTTCCGGCCGGTATGGGGGCGGAGGCCGTCCGGCCCATCACGCTGGCCAACTGGCTGATCGATCCCGCGATTAAGGCGGAACTCGGTTTCCGGACCAGCGCCACGTTTTCCGGGGTGAACTTATCCCCCTTTTCAACCTTGCGGCGGGCGACCACCACCGGATGAAAAACCTCCACCACGACCCTCAGGGGCATCACCTTCACCAGCCGGCGGTCCACTTCCAACTCGCTCGTCAGCAGGAGCGTCCCCTCGTACTTCCCCGAAAGAGGCGGCCGAAATGTCGCTTTTAAATCCCCCGCGGGCAGCAGGATTTTTTTCTCGGGCCCCGCCAGCTTCACTTCCACGTTTTCCGGGGATTCCCTCAACCCTTTTACGATGAAGTCCTTCACCTCCGGAACCAGGTCCCCGGTCGCCAATTCCCTGCTCTGGGTCAACACATCGGACGTTTCCACGCCCTCAAACGAAAAATCCTTCAACGAGTAGCCTTCGCGGCGGAGGGCGACCTTGATATATCCCAGGGTCACTTTCAGGTTTTTGCCGGCAGGCGCCGCGCTTCCCAAACGCAGGCGGCGGACCTTTTCCAGCACCGCCTTGTTGTCGCCGATGACCTCGGCGACTTGTCCCAGGACAATCTCCGGCCCCACCACGGTTGCCCTCTCCGGCAGCCGGATCAGAACCCCTTGATTCTCGGCGGCGGCCCCCAGGGAACCCATGCCGCAAAAAAGCGCCATCACCAAATTAAAAATTTTTCGTTTCACTAACTTTAGGTTACCTGATCAATTGCGCGGCGGTTTGAAGCATCTGGTCCGCCGTCGTCACTGCCTTGGAATTCATTTCATAAGAGCGTTGGGCGACGATCATATTGACCATCTCCGTGACCACATCCACGTTGGACAATTCCAACGAGCCCTGCTGGACCTGCGGAAAACCAACGGAACCGGGGGTTCCCTCGATGGGGTCTCCGGAAGCGGCCGTGGTCTGGAAATTATTGTGCCCCAGGGCCGAGAGCCCTGCGGTGTTCACGAACCTGGCCAGTTCCAATTGCCCCACTTGGGCCGGCTGGGTTTGGCCGGAAGTCGTGACCATGATCCGCCCGTCGAGCGTGATTTGCACCTGCGAGGCGTCCGCGGGGATTTGAACCGGCGGATCCATGAAATAACCGTCCGCGTTCACCACGTTGCCGTTGCCGTCCCGGTTAAAGGAGCCGTCCCTGGTATAGACGATCTCGCCGTCGGGCCGGACAACCTTAAAGAAACTGTCGTCGCCCTCGATGAGCAGGTCCAGGGGATTATTGGTGTTGGAAATGGTGCCTTGGGTGAAGATGCGCTTGGTGTCGACCGGCTTGACGCCTTCGCCGATTTGAATCCCCACCGGAACATTCGTCTCGGGGGAAGTCGGGGTGCCGGCCGGTTTCAGGTTGAGATACAACAAATCCTGGAAGTCCACCCTTTGTTTCTTGAAGCCGTTGGTGCTGACGTTGGCCAGGTTGTTGGAAATGGTATCAATGTTCATGCTCTGAGCTTGCATGCCGGTTGCTGCCGTGTACAAAGACTGCATAATGCCTCCTCAAGATTCGGGGACTATCGGCCCGCTGGGGCTTTTGCTCCCGATTTTTTCACCGCGTCCATCATTCGGCGGTGAGAACGGCCTCCGCATTGCAGTCCGGCCGTTTTACCACTACCCCGGCAAGCTCAAGGCCCGCCAGGCCCACAACCACTAAGCCCTCAAAGCGCCAATTTGGGATGAAGCTTCTCCCAAAACTTGGTCGTACAGCGAAACAATTTTCGCGTTCAGCTCATAAGACCTGGAAACCTCAATCATATTGACCATCTCCTGGATGGCGTTCACGTTGGACTGTTCCAAAAAGCCCTGTTGAACCTGAATGCCATCCGGGGACATGTCGATCTTGTTTTGGGGCGTGGCCTGAAACAGGGAATGCCCCACTTTGAACAGTTGGTTCTCGTCTTTCACCTTGACGATCAACAGCTGGTCCTGGGCTTTTCCATCCACCGTCAGGTTGCCTTCCTCATCCGCCGTGACCTTGGAACCGTCGATATAGATCTCCCCGTTATGGCCCAAAACCGGCAGGCCGTCCGAAGTCACCAGGCGCCCGTTGGAATCCAGGCTGAAACTTCCGGCCCTGGTCAAGTAGGTCTTCCCCTCCGGCGACAAAACCGAGAAAAAACCTGGGCCCGTCAGGGCGAAATCCAGCGGATTCTTGGTTTCCAGCCTTGAACCTTGGGAATAATCCGTCGCGACTTCCTGCGGGATGACGCCTCCGCCCATGAAACCGATGTTGGGCCGAAGCTCGGCGGTTCCATCCATCACCTTCATCTTCTGGTCGTGCAGCCGCGCGATCAAATAGGTTGGAAAAGCGACGTCCACCGCCCGGTTTTGCTTAAACCCAACCGTGCTTAAATTGGCCAGGTTGTTCGAGATGACGTTTTCCCGGGTAATGGTGGAATCCATTCCCGAAGCCGCTATGTAAAGTCCACTGGGCATTCAAGGCTCCTTATTTGGTCGCAGGTTGATTAACACTTGTACCGGCCGGCTGCATCACCGCGCTGAATGGCAAGGCTACCACGCCCGACTCCTTGGAATGGGCGCTTTCGGATCCATCCAATCCAACCGAGGTAAAGGTAAAGAAATATTTCTGGCCAACCTTCAGCTTCCGGACCAGGTAGGTCGGCAAATTAGCGAGGGGTTGGACGTTGATCTTGTCCTCGCGGCCTCCCGATACCTCGGAAACGTAAATATTATAACCCTTCAGGTTATTCTTGGCGGGATCCGGGAATCCGGCCATCCCCACTTGTTTGGCGATATCGATCACGCCCTCATTTTGAACATCGCTCTGGACCACCACGGGAGCGCCGGGAGCGGCGGTCGTTCCCGCGTAAATCTCGCGGGAAAATTGGCTCTCCACCGGAGGAATCGTGTTGGTGACGGAACTCACCACGAAATAATACTTGGTGTTCTTCTCGAGGCCCCGGAGGGAATAATAGTTGGCCTTAACGGCCTTTTGGTTGATCTTGACATAGCCGCTCCCGGTGGTTTTGCTGAAATAAACGTTGTAACCAGCCAGGGAAAGCGAGGGTGAGTTATTCCACCGCAAGGTAATAATATCCCCCTCCACATAAGCCGTCACGCCCTCCGGGATGAAGCTCTTGACCTTGCCTAGGAAGGAATCGCCAAAACGCCAATTGGCCGAGATGCGGTGGGAAGAACCGAGGAATTGGGCATGGCCGATGTAGGCGTAGTCGATCCCCCAGGTCTTGGACCTGTAGCTGATACCGGCGGTAAATTGGCCGTCCAAGGTTTGGAAGCCCGTATATCCCGTCCGCAATCCCAATTGATCCTCAAAAAACCAGCCTTCAATTCCGGCCAAGAGCAAAGTGTGATGGGAGCCCAGGTTCGGGTCGTTGAAATCGGAAAACTCAAACGCCGTCACCAAGTCGTCGGTAAATTGATAGCTAAACCCGCCGCGGACCCTCAAGGGGATGGGATCCTCATTGCCGGCTTGGTAGCGGATTTTGGTGTCCAAATCCTCCGCGGACAAGCCGATATTAAGCTGTTTTCCGTAACGGGGGTTGAGGATGGGGATGTGGTAGAGAAAACCCATATCCAACCCGATGCCGCTGGCCTGTTGCCCAGGCTGGGTCGCCGAATCAACGGTGAAAAGCTTGATGTTCAAGCCAAAGGATATCGATTTATCAATGGCCAATGGGGCGGCAAAGGTTCCGTAATAAATCCTCTCATTTTCGGAACCATCGGTGAAGAACAACTGCTGGGTCGCCAGGGCCCAAGCCATTTGATCCCCAAAGGGCTGGACATAGGCCAAGTCAAACAAGTCTTCTTTTCCGTTTAAAAGAACAGCGCCCATGCCGGAAACCTCAGGCCTTAATACCTGGACCAATCCCGCGGGATTATAAAATATGGCGTCGCCCGTATCCGCGATAGTGGAGAAGGCCCCGCCCATACCCAAAGGACGGGCCCCTAAACCCGAAACTCCCCCTTTATCAAACGCAGCGAAACCCTTGGATGCGCCAAGCGAAAAAAGTAAAAGGGTCGCTACTAGGACTCTAGTAACCATTCGGGCCTACCTTCGCACCGTTTATTTTAATATCGGACAATTGCAATAATTTCATCTGGTCAATTTTCCCCGAGGCAAAGTTCGCCGCCGCCTGCGTCGTTGTCTCCAGGGTAAGCTCATTTTTGCCATAATATACACGAGTTGATATCCCTTTTAAACCTGTTCCGACCGAATTTACGCTTGTTTTGATCACTTCCGCCGCTTCCTGGTAAAGATAGGGCACAAAAGTGAGGTTTGACCTGTAGCTCACCACGATAATCGTGTCCCCCTCGGGGTTTTTATCGAAGTGGGTGTTTAAAACCTGGTCTTTTGCCACGTTATTAAAGCCCAAGGCGGGAACCGTACCGGCTTCCGGTACCAAGGTGTTGCCATTGGCTTCCACGGGGGTCTGGGCCGCGTTGGCTGTCGTGGGGGTCGCTTCCGGGACACCCAGCAGTTTTTTGAGGTTTTCTTGGGCCAGGGCCGTCAACTGTTGGCGTTCTTGGGCCAAAAGTTCCGCTTGCTGCTGGCGAATCGCCAGCAATTTGCCGGGATCCTTCAGGGTGTCCGCCGAGGAAGGCCCTAAAATCTCGACCGTTTGCACCGGGGTGGAGCCGACATGGTCCAATTGGTCGAGGACTTGAAAGGCCCAAGTATAAACACCGGGAGGCAAGGGCTCGTACTGGTCATTCTCCCCGCTCCAAAGCAGTTTCGTCGGGGGGGAGCCTTTTCCGCGCAATCCCCTCACCAGGTGATTGGAGGAGTCATAGATCAAGACGCTCCAACGGTTGATGGAAACATCCTCAGTGGTGTCGAGATAAAAACCGGCCTTCTCGCCCTGGGAAGGCGTGAAGGAAGCAGGACGGACAAAGGCTTTAACCTTCGCCGGTGGAACTTCTTCCCCGCCGCCGAACCGATAGGAAATCCCGATGTGGAAAGGCTCGAAGTTAATCCCGCCAGTATTGATGTAGCCGGTCTGGGATCCTTCCGAGACGCTGGCCGAGGGAGCGACCGGCATGATGTAGGCCACGTCCGTTTGGAAATCGCCGTTGAGGGCCCGGACGCTTAACCCCAGATGAATGAACCCGGGACGGCTTAAGAAGGTCGAATAGCCGGTCCTAAGGCCCAGTACGTCCTTGAAAAGCCAAAACTCCGTTCCAAACCGGAGGATCTTATTTTCCGCGTCGGAAACATTGGGCGAGGATATCTGGTCGAAATCAAAAGCCGTGATGTTGCGGACCTTGAAGAGAAAATTATTCTTGTAGGCGAGGCCCAGGGTAATTTCCGGGGCGACGGGGATATCGCCGGTTCCCTCGTCGAATAAAATGTTGGCGCCGGGATCGGTCAATTTGAAACCGTTCGAGTAGGTGGCGGTGGTCACCATGTCCTTCAAGGACAATCCGATCCGGAACTCCTCCGAATACTTGGTGATGGGGATTCGGTACAAAAGCCCCAAGTCCACGCCAAAGCCCACCACCCGGACGGGGCTTTGTAACTGTTGGGCGATCAGGGTCTCGGATTGGGAATCTCCCAAAAAACGGATGTAATAGGGGTCGTTCGTGATCCGCTTCACGTTGACGCCGATGGAAAAATTCTTGACCGACGAGAATCTCGCCGCGTAGGACAATATCAATTCGTCCTGCTGGAAGCTCGGGTTTTGAAAGTAGCTTCCCTCTTCCCGGTTGCCCTGGGACATGGTGGTGTCCCCCGCGTAAAAATCCCTCTGGGGATGAAAGGGCCGGAAATAGGAGATGCCGAAGGTATTGTCATTGGCGATCGGCATCATGAACTGCAGGGACGCGAACCAGGGAAACCCGAAGGCGTCCGCCGTGCCCACCTTATCCCGGAAATAAACCGGCGCGCTGGAAATGGATATTTCATAGGCCGAGAGCTGGGCCAACCCCGCCACGTTCCAATAGACCGCCGAGGAATCATCCGCCACCGCGGTGAAGGCTCCGCCCATCCCCATGGCCCTGGGCCCGATCCCGAAGGTCTCCTTACGGTCGAAAACCGGCCTCGTCACGATGCCGGACTGGGCGTTGGCCCAAGCCGCGGACATTAGAAAAACCTGGAGACCCAAAGCCAGGCCTCCCAAAAACCGCCTGTAGCCGGGGGATAAAATATTGTTATTGAGGTAGTTATTTCGCACCGTTGCCGTCACCCTTCTCGCGTTGATCCAACGCTGTTAAATCCATCAAGATTTCTTTTTCATCCCAGCCTCAGCCTTATAAACAGCGACTAAAATCTCGGCCACCACTTGGTACAACTCGCCAGGAATCTGCTGGTTTAAATTCAATTTATCCAGCATTTCCACCAGAAGCTTATTTTCCACGATCGGAATGCCGTTTTCCCTGGCCATCGCGATCAGTTTTTCAGCGACCACGCCCCTTCCCTTCGCCACCATCTGGGGGGCCGGCATTGTCGCCCGGTCATATTGTATCGCCACGGCCGTTTTCCGCTGGCCCCTTCTTTTCGGCGATTCCTCCGGAGGACTCATTCCATCACCCTTGGACATTCAAACGAAAACCCGCCGGAACCTTGAAAGGACGGCTCAACAAGACTCCCGGCGCCATGATCACAAATCCGCCCTTTTTCAAGGCCTCTTCAACACTTTCCAATAATCGCTTCAAGGATTCCTTATCGCCCTTGGGGCCCTGAGAAAAAACCTGAAGGGCGATTTGACGCCCCTTCAGATAGATGCTCCACTGAACCTCGCCGTTGGCGTCCGTTTGAACCGTAAAAACAAAATAAGTCGCGACCTCCGGCTTGGAGCCCAGTCCCTCTTTTTGCCTCTCAACAAAAACCTCCAGGCGGCCCGAGGCGTTCTCCCCCCCAAAGGCCAAGGGAATCAAAATAAGCCATTGAAGACCTTCCGCCGTTTCCCCCGGGGGGACCTCCACTCCGGGAGCCGAATCCCCTCCGGTCAAACGGCCCGGGGGAGGCGATAAACGAACCCGGCTCCCCGGCTTCAATTCCGAAGAACCCCTGACCTCAATCCGGCTTCCATCTTCCAAAACCACCAAAAAATTTCCGGACCCCACGGCCTTTTCAACAACCCCCAGGGGGTAAACCGGAGCCTGGGATGAACTCTTTCCTTGGTTTTTACCGCTCCACAACGACGAGGCCCCGCCCTCCGTTGGATAAACCTGCTCCATAACCCACACCCTTGACCACGGCCTAAAAATCAACAGCCCAAACTTTTTTTAATTGGGTGTCGTAAAACGGTTGTCGCGTAAATTTAAGATTAACTGCACTTCGGCGCGGCTCAACCGGGTTTGCTTGATAATCTCATTCACGCCCATGTTGGAGTCCACCAAACGGTAAACTTCCCTCACGAGCGCCGAGGAGAACCCAATGGTTCCGACCCGGTCAAAGGTCTTTCCCTTTTTAACCGGCTTCTCCAAACTTGTTTCCGCGAGGCCCGGCTCCGTCCCGCCCTTTTCCATCAGCGATGGATCCGAGTCCATTTCCCTTTCGATGTTTTTTTTAGGGCTTCTTTTCTTCGCGGTTTGAATGACCTTAACCTTCGCTTCCAACCTGGTCTTTTCATCGCTCACTTCTTCCGCCAGGTCCCGGGCCCGGCTTAAGTCCTTTTGAAGCCTCTGAAGGACCTTCTTAAAGACCTCGGTTTTTTCCTCCGCTTCCCTTACCTGTTCCTGGATGTTTTCGGAAACTTCCCTGCCGAGTTGTTTCAGCGTCAACAACAGCTCCTGTAGATTTTCCTTAATCTCTTGGACTTGGACATTTTTCAATATCTCCGACTCTTCCTTCTTCTTTTGGGAATGGTTCACCGTGTAGTGAAACAGGAATAAAACGCCGAATAAAAAGACGGCGTCAAAAAGAATTTGAAGAATGAAAAATAAATCCATTTTAAACCCTTATATCAATATGAGACTTCGTCGCTTTGTCGGCCGGCTCGGTGCCAGCTGATTCTTCTTTCGGCTTTTCACTCTTCCGCTTGGCGGAATTTTGTTCCCGATCTCCGTCTCTGGCTTCGGATCCCTGGTCTTCCGCCACTTGCCGCGGACCCGGCGAGGACCCCTGCTTTTCGGCCTGATTGACTTGCTCCCGCAGTTTTCGAAGGGATTCCACGCCCTCGAGCTGCGCCATGAGTTGCTGGCGGTTGATTTCCGCCTGGTAATTTACCTGCATCCGGGCCGAAGCGTCTCCCTGGGTGTTCAGATAATTTCCGTCAAGTCCCCTCATTCCAAACCGCTCAATTACCCTTGAAGGGTCCAACTTTGACTTCACCATCGGACTCGGTCAAGGTGCAATATTTCAGCTCTTCCGAAATTTGACGGGACGCTTTATTGATGGTGATCTTCACGCCGGTGTGAATGACTCCCATGCACATGACCTTGGCGTGCCGGCGGCGGTCATCCGCGCCTTCCTGTTCTTTCTTTTCCAAATCTTGTTTCTTTTCAGCCAGGGACTTGGTGGAAGCCATCAGGGCGAACTGGGCCCTGGTTAATTTGGTCAACAGTTCTTTCTTGTCAGGCGGCAAGGTGCCGCCCATTTTCACCGCCAGATCCTTGAGGAATTGGATTCCCTTTTTGGTTTTATCCAGATTCTCAACCGCCGCCTTGAGTTCGACATCCATTTTTTGCAATTCATCCCGCAACCCCACCGCCTCACCCACGATCACTTCGGTCGGAGTGGCGAAATTGGATCCCATGGAGGCGGCAAAGACTTCCCGTCCTGCGATTACCTGTCCCCCGACGATAACGCCCTTCTTACCGGCGACCGTCACTTTATTGCCGACGGTCACTTTACTATGCATGATGGCCTGGGCGGTCGTGAGGCTGCCTCCCACGTTCACCTCGGCGTTACGGATATACTTGATCGCGGCGTCGCCGGGGCAGATGATTTTCGCCTTGTCATTTCCGCTGACGCCGCCCCCGATGGTCAATTTACCGCCGCATTTAATTTCGGCCCCTTCCACCACGCCGTTCACGATGATGTCTTCTCCCGCGTAGACCTTAAACCCGTCTTTCACGTCGCCTCGAACCACGACGGTCCCGATAAAGTCGATATTACCCGTGGAAAGGTTGACGTCTCCGGCGACCTCATAGAGGGCCAGGACGGAAATTTTGTTGTCTTTAACAATGACTTGGCCATCCGCGTCGGCCAGGTATTCGTCCGGATTAGTGGGGGAAACAACCACTCCCTTTCCCAATTTAACCTCAATGTCCGTCCCGTCCTTGGCTTCCGTCGCTTTACCGGTAACCGTCATTCCCTTCATGCCCTTGGTCGGGGGGATCTTCCGGGCCAGCAGTGTCCCTTTCAGGATGTTGTCAATTTTATGGGCGGCCTTGTAATCCACCCGGCCCTCCTCATCCTCAACGACGGGAACTTCGGGGACCTCTTCCTCGCTTTTCTTGTAAAGATATTCGACCCTGGCATCCTCGCCATTCGCGAGGGGGGTTCCAAAGGCGACGTCCATTTCAATGGGTTCATTGATGTTTTTGGAGGCGGCGAATTGGGAAAGTTTAGCGGAAATTTCAGCCAGGCGGGTTTCGTCGATTCCGTAAACCACATTCCGGCGTTTGAGCGCGTCACGAACATCGTCAATAGTTGAGAATCGGTCGGTTTCGGCTTGGGGGGGGACAACGGTTACTTTCGCCTGCATTTCATTATCGGCTATTTCAACAAATACCAGTTCTTGCATACTTTCCCGCCTTTACGTAATCGATTTCCGAGGCTTATCGAAGGGCCGAGCCCAATCCACCATTCCATCCGCACCCATCATTTTCTCAAATGACGGTCCCGTAACCTTTCCAGACCGCGGCCCCCGCCGCGCTTCCTGCCCTCATCCACAAGTTCCTGGAGCCGAAACACCGCCAAGTGGTGGATCTGACAAACCCTTGACTCGCTCACCTTTAAGACCTTTCCGATTTCCTTGAAGGTTAAGGTCTCAACATAATACAAATGAAGGACTTTTTGTTCCGCCCCGCCTAAATCCTTCAAGGCTTCCGTAACCTGCTCAATTTTCTCCTGTTTCTCAACTTTATCAAGGGGATTCTCGGCCCTTGAGTCGGGCAAAACATCGGCCCAGGATGCTCCCCCTCCCCCGTTTTCGCCCATTTCCGCGTCGAGGGATAAAAGGTTCAGCATGTTAATCTCAGCGATCCAATCATAAAGCTCATCCAGCGGAATAGCTAAGGCTTTTGCGGTTTCCTCAACCCTGGGCTGCCTGCCCAAACGGGTTTCCAGCTTTTTTTCGGCTTCCTGAATCGCCCTGGCCTGTTTACGCAAATTCCGCCTGGCAAAATCCAGGCTCCGGAGCTCGTCAACCATCTGCCCGCGGATTCGGTATCGAGCGTAAGCTTCAAAAGCCCGCCCCGGATCGTCGCGCTTGTCCTGCGGCGGCGTAAAATGGTCCAGGGCCTGTAAAAGTCCGATCACGCCCGCCGAGCCCAAATCATCTTTTTTTTCCCAATAGGCCCTGACCGGCAGCCGGGCCAGCAGCCTTCTCGACTCAGCCTCCACTAAAAAAAAATAATGCTTTGCCAAGGCATCTCTTGCCGCTAAGTCCTTTTTCTTTTTCAAAAAGCTGGACCAAAGGGAGATCAGGCTCCTATCGAGCGCCATACTTTCTACTGGTTATCGGGAGAAAGTTCCGGAAAAACAAAATCAACGGATTTCCCCTTGGCTTCCTCGGTTTCCGCCGCCGGAACCGTTTCGGCTTCCATCACCGGCTCGGTGACGGCCGGCCCGGCCGATTGGGGCAGTCCCCCCATGAGGGCGGATCCAGGTATCATTTTTTCGAGATAAGTAATCACGATCCACATGATGAGCAGGCCGAAGAAAAACCCGAGAAAACTCGCGACCAAAAAAGCGAGAACCAGGCTATCCATCTCCATTCCCTCGTAAGCTCCCACCAGGGAAATGATCAGGAAGCCCAAAACCGATCCCGCGGACCCTCCCACCATCAGCATTTGGAAGTTGCCATAGGGCTTTTCCTTCGTGATCTCATAGTACAACCGGTCTTTTTCTTTTTTAGCCATCTGGTTCCCCCGAATTTTTAATCCCGGCTCAAGAAGCCGCCGCCCTCATTCTCCATCCCTGCCAGGCTCAACCCCGCTGCTTGCTTCCGAAAATCTGCGTCACTTTTTTGAAAAAATTGATTAAATTCCCCTCGGACCTTTGGTCCTTTCCCGTCATCAGCATATCCGCCAAACGGTTCATGCTGACCGCCGCCGGACAAAGAGGCGCGGAAAGAAAAACCGGTTTTTGCTCGCGGACGGCCTTAATCATGGCAGGATCCCTCGGTACAAAGCCCAGATACTCGATCTCCAGTCCCAAGAACCTTTTGGAAAGGATCACCAGCTTCTTCCCCGCCTCATCCGCCTCGGTTTGATTGGCCGCCATGTTCACCACAATGTTGATAACGGGATTATGCTTTTCACGAAAAAGTATTTTGATCATACCATAGGCGTCCATCAAAGCCGTCGGCTCCGGAGTGGTCACAATCACGACCTCTTCCGCGGCGATTACGAAGGCCAAAACGTTCCGGTGAAGACCCGCCCCCGTATCGATGAGAATGACATCCGATTGGTTTTGAAGTTCTAAGAGGGCTTCCAAGAACTTTGCCCTTTGCCCCTCGTTTAAATCCGCCAGTTCCTGGACCCCGCCCGATCCCGAGGCCACCAACCGGATGCCCCCCGGGCCCTCCAAGACAATCTCCGATAGGCTTTTTTGGCCGTTCAGCACGTTTAAAAGCGTGTATTGGGGAATCATTCCCAGCATCACATCCACGTTGGCCAAACCCATATCCGCGTCAAACAAAAGGACATTTTTGCCCCTGGCCGCCATGGCCAAGGCGAAATTAACGGAAAGATTGGTTTTCCCCACCCCTCCCTTGCCGCTGGTAACCGTCATCACGCGGCATTGGGAAGACGCCGGTTTGGGCGTTTCCAATCCCAGGGGATTATTCAGCCGCCCCACCAATTGCCGAAGCCGTTCAGCTTGATCCTGCACAAATCCCCCTTAAGCCAGTAGCGCCTTGGTGATTCTCTCGGAAAGTGAATTCGTCTCCGGAACTTCCAAATCGTCCGGGACATTTTGCCCCGTCGCGTAAAACGACAACGGGATCTGGAAATTATTCATCAGGTTTAAAAACGCCCCGTAAAACCTGGTCTCATCCAATTTAGTGAAGATCATGCGGTTGATCGGCACCGCCACGCCGAACCGCTCGATGATTCGAAGCATGTCGAAATATTTCGTCGTCGCGGATAAAACCAGGTGAATCTCGTCCGCCTGGCTCCTGGCGATGAATTCTTTCAGCTCTTCCAGTTGCTCGTCGCTGGAGGGGCTTCTCCCGGCCGTATCCACCAAAACCAAATCCATGTTTTTGTATTTGGCCAGGATATTCACGATTTCCTCCGACGAGTCGGCCACATCAACGGGAATGCCCATGATTTTTCCGTAGGTTTTCAGCTGTTCGGTCGCGGCGATTCGATAGGTATCCGCCGTGATCATCGCCACTTTTTTCCGCTCGATGAGGCTGAATCGGGCCGCGAGCTTGGCCAAGGTGGTTGTCTTTCCAACGCCCGTGGGTCCCACAAACGCGATGACCTTCTGGAAGTTCGTCGGGGAGGCGGCCGGCGCGATTTTAACCACGCCCCTCACATATCGGTCGATCCACTGGAATACTTCCTCGTTTTTTTCGGGGTCAATCTTTTCGGAAATCATCCCCTTGATCATTTTTTGGATTAAAAAGTCCTCGACTTCTTGGCGCACCAGCTTCTTCCTGATTTTGGAGAAGCCCTCCGACAAGAGGGCCGCGGTGTCGACTTGATTCAAATCCCTCAAAACGTTGGCGACGCTGGAGGTCTTCATTTCGTTCAATTCCCGCTGAAGGGCTTTCACCTTCGCCCGGGCCGGATCAAGCGATCCCATGGGGGTCAAGGGGCCCGCGGCAGGCTGCGGCGCGGCGGGATTCTTTTTGAGGAGGGCCTCCCCGCGGTCCAGGATCGGCGGGACGGCCGGGGCCGGTCCCCTTCGCTTGGCCATATCATCCATCAGGTTCAAATCAACCCCGGCGGTGATTTCAGCCATCAGCTTCCCAAACATTCCCAGCATACCTCCCTTACGGAAGGTCTTCGTGTAGAGGATAACCGCTTCCGGCCCCAAATCCTTCTTCACTTTCATGAGGGCCTCTTGGATCGTGGGAGCTTCATATCGCTTGATTCTCATTCACCCGCCTCGATCACGCCGATGGATTGGATTTCGGTCCGCGGCAGAAGTTCGCTGAAGGAAAGAACGGTTAAATGTGGAATGAACCGCTCAATCAATTTCTTGAAATAGGGACGAACCCCGGGCGAGCACAAAACCAAAGGCTGCCGGTTGGCCGCGGCCATTTTTTCGATCCCAGCCGAAAGGCTCCTGAACATTTGCTGTAAAACCCTTGGATCCAAGGCGGTGGCGGACCCGCTTTCCGCCGCCTGCACCGAATCCAGGATGGTTTTTTCAAACCTCGGGTCGAGTGTGAGGGCGTAGACTTTCCCGTCGGCCGCCTGGTGGAGTTTGGTGATGGAACGCGAAAGGGATTTTCTGGCGTACTCGGTCAGCAATTGAACGTCCTTCGTTTCGCGAACGTGATCCGCGACCGACTCCAGAATGCTTTCCAGGTCACGGATGGGAATATGCTCTTTCAAAAGGTTTTGCAGGATTTTCTGCAAATCCCCGATGGGCAGGTGCCCCGGAACGAGCTCCTCCACCACCGCCGGCGATTCTTTTTTGACCCCATCCAATAGCTTCGAAACGCTTTGCCGGGTCAAGAACTCGTGGGCGTGATTGCGGATGACCTCCGTTAAGTGGGTCGCGATGACGGTCGAGGCGTCCACGACCGAATATCCCGCTTGTTCCGCCATGGATTTTTCCTCATCGGTTATCCAATAGGCCGTCAAATTAAAGGTTGGTTCCTTGGTCTCGATGCCCTGAATTTTGACCATGTCGGTCCCCGTGGCCATCGCCAATAGGTGGCCCGGCATGATTTTCCAGCGCGATACCTCCACGCCCTTGATCTTGATCAAATATTCCGAGGGTTGAAGCTGCATATTGTCCCGAATGCGGATGGGCGGTACGACCAGGCCCAAATCGGTGGCCATTTGCCGCCGGATCCCTGTGATCCGCTCCAACAGGTCCCCGCCCTGGGCTTCGTCCACCAAGGGAATGAGGCTGTAGCCGATCTCAACCTCCAAATGGTCCACCTGGAGAAGGGACGAGACGTTCTCGGGCTCTTTTTTCTTGTCCGGGGCCGCTTGACCCTTGGCCTTTTCAACGGCGTCCTCCGTCTCGCGGCGGACCGTCGTGTCGATAAAATAAGCCAGGACCCCGGTCAAAATGGAGATAAAGAGGAAGGCCCAGGGCATACCAGGAACGAGGCCCAACACGAAAAGCACGCCGGCGGCGATCCAAAGGGCCTTTGGATGGGCCGTGATTTGCCGCACTAAGTCCGTCCCCAAATTGCTGTCCGATGCCGCCCGGGTCACCACGATACCGGTCGCCATGGAAAGCAGTAACGCCGGAATCTGCGTTGCCAACCCGTCCCCGATGGAAAGAAGCGTGTAGCGCTGCAGCACCTCCTCCCAAGTCATGCTTTGGCTCCAAAAACCGACCCCGAACCCGCCCAACACGTTGATGACGATAATCACGATGGCCGCGATGGCGTCCCCACGGACAAATTTGCTGGCTCCATCCATGGCCCCGTAAAAATCAGCCTCCCGCTCCACGTCCTTGCGCCTCTGGCGGGCTTGGTCATCGGTCACCAGGCCCGAATTGAGGTCCGCGTCGATGGCCATTTGTTTTCCCGGCATGGCGTCCAAGGTGAACCGGGCCGCCACTTCCGCCACGCGCTGGGCGCCGCTGGTAATCACCACGAATTGGATGATGATCAAAATAAGAAATACCACAAACCCAACCCAATAGCTTCCGCCCACCACGACCGTTCCAATGGATTCGATAACCTTGCCGGCGGCTTGGGACCCGTCGGTGCCATGCAGAAGGATTAACCGGGTGGCGGAAATACTCAGGGCAAGACGGAACAAAGTCGTGATCAGGAGCAAAGTCGGAAAAATGGAAAAGTGCAGGGGCTCCAAGGTATACATGGTGATCAGGACCACGACCAACGCCATGGTGATATTCAGGGAAATGAGGATGTCCAATAGGAAAGGAGGAAGTGGAATCACCACCATAATGATCGCCATCACCACGGCAAAGGCGAAGAAGAGATCGCTGTTTTTTTGGATGGTGTTAATGGTCGTCGCTTCAGCCATTAGAAAAGCCTTTCGTTCCAGCATGTCAGAAACCGACATTGTAGCAGGAGGATTCGTTACTACCCCAACACTAAATGAGGCCCCACAAAAAGCTTAAATTCCTTTATTTTCACGTTTCCCTGCGGCCCTTAACTTAAAACAATCAGCTCCAATCGCGGGAAAAACACCGGGATTATCCAGCGGCTTTCGAAGCGCCCTTTTGTTTATTCACACGGTAGACGAAGGCCAAAATTTCAGCCACGGCCTCGAATAGATCGGGGGAAATAGGCGCTCCCACCGGGCATTGTTTTAAAAGCGCCCTCGCCAGAGGGGGATTTTCCACGATCGGAATAAAGTTTTTTTTCGCCATTTCCTTGATTTTTTCCGCGACGACCCTCTCGCCCTTGGCCAAAACAACGGGAGCCGACATGCCCTCTTTATATTCCAGGGCCACTGCCACGTGGGTGGGATTGGTTATCACCACATCCGCCTTGGGGATCGATTCGAACATTCGGCGGCGCGCCATCTCCCTTTGAATCTGCCGGATCCGGGCCTTGATCATCGGGTCGCCCTCGGATTGACGGTATTCATCCCGAACTTCCTGTTTCGTCATTTTAAGGCCGTCCTCGTACTCCCACCGTTGATAGAAATAATCAAACACAGCCAAAGCGGCGAGGGCCAAAATAGCCGTGTTCAAAATTTTCATGGTCAACATCCCCACAAACCTCAAAGCTTCCGTGCCGGGCATATCCATGGTCGGGACCAGTTCAGGAAGGGCCGTCTTGACTCCCTTGTAAACGATCCAACTGATCAGGGAAAGTTTCAACAGGGATTTGACAAACTCAATCGCGGACCGGCGCGAAAATAGTTTTTGGAACCCGGACATGGGGTTGACGTTGCTGAACTTCGGAACGAGCGGCTTCAAGCTGAATAAAACGCCCACTTGAAAATAATTCGCGATCAACCCCACCAGCAAAACCATGCCCAAAACAGGGGCGATAATCTTAAAAATTTGCCACATGTAAAACAAACCCAGGGTGTAGACGCTCTCCATCCCCAATGTCATATTCATGTTTTGGTAGGAAAAAACCGCCACCTGATTCATGGAGTCGACCATATAGGGGCCCGCGTATCGAAAAGTCAAAAGCGCTGTCAGCAAAATCAGCGCCGAATTAACCTCGACGGAACGGGGAACCTGTCCCCTTTCGCGAGCCTCTTCCCGCCTTTTCGGCGTCGCTTTTTCGGTGCGTCCCGGATCCGCCATCGTTCATCCTCGTAATCAATTATTTAGGGTCCACCGCCAAAGGCCATTCCAACCGGTTTTTGGCGACGGCCCTACCGCAAGGCTTGAATCAAAACCGCCAAATCCCGGACCATTCCCTTGAACAAACCCTGTAGGACGAAGACAAAAAAGCTCATCGAGAGGGCGGTAATCATGAATCCGACCGCCAAATTCAACGGCATTCCCACGATAAACACGTTCATTTGGGGAACGGTGCGGGCCACCACGCCCAAGGCCATGTTGGTGATAAACAGCGCCCCGATGACCGGCGCCCCGACCCGAAAGGCGATGAAAAATATTTGGGAGAACATCGCCATCATTTTCGTCCCCAGGGCCGCGGTGAAATGAGCCTGGCCCAGCGGAACCAGGGTAAAGCTGTCCGCCAAGGCCCGCAACAGAAGGTGATGGCCGTCCACCGACAGGAATACCAGCGTCGCGATCAAATAATAATACTGTCCCATGACGGATATTTGGGTGCTCGTGATGGGATCGATGATATTCACCATCCCCAGCCCCATTTGAATATCCACGATCTGGCCCGCCAATTGGATGCCTGTAAAAACCAAGGTGGCGCCTAAACCAACGCAAAAACCGATCAGCAATTCCCGGACCACGCCCAAGGCCAGGGGTAATCCGGAGCCAGGGAGCAAATCAGCCTTGAAATCCACCACAGGAAATATCAGGAACGAAATCAGGAGTATCCAGGAGGCCTTGACCATGACGGGGATATTCCGGCTGGCAAAGACAGGCGCCGTTAAAAAAACACCGGCCATCCTCATCAGAACCAGGACAAAGGCCACCACATCTTTGGGATCGAATTGAAAGGGATTGGTTGGCAAAGCGCCCTCACTTCGAGTAATTCGGAAGGTTAATCCAAAGGTTGGAAGTGAAGTTCAATAAAACCAGCATCATCCATTTCCCGAACACAAGAATGGCGAAAAAAATGGCGATGATTTTCGGGATAAAGGTTAAGGTCATTTCCTGTATCTGCGTGACGGCCTGGAAAATGGAAACCGCCACACCCACCGCCAGTCCCAATCCCAGGATCGGGGCGGAAATAAGAAGGGTGATCCAAAGGGCCCGATTCGCCAAGTCAGCGATAAATTCTACCGTCATTTCTAAATCCTCATTTCAAAAAGTCAAAAACTCAGGGCGATCGACCGGACAATCAGGTTCCAGCCATCCACCATGATGAAGAGCAAAATTTTAAAGGGCAGCGAGATAAGCACGGGCGGAAGCATGAGCATTCCCATGGACATCAAAACCGAAGCCACCACCATATCAATGATGAGGAACGGAATGAAAATAATAAACCCCATCTCAAAGGATTTTTTCAGCTCCCCGATCACGAAGGCGGGGATTAAAACAAAGGTCGAGATGTCCGCGGGGGTGCGGGGGCGGCTGGATTTGGATAGGGCGACGAACAGCGCCAGGTCCTTTTCCCTGGTTTGTTTAAACATGAACTGCCTCATCGGATCCTCGGCTTTTTTAAAAGCCTCCGCGGTCGACATCTTCCCGGCCAGGTAAGGCGTGAGGGCGTCCTGGTCGATTTTTTCAAACGTCGGCTTCATCACGAAAAAGGTGAGAAACAACGCGAGGCTGATCAAGACCTGGTTTGGGGGCACCTGTTGGGTTCCCAGCCCCTGGCGCAAAAAGGCCAGGACAATAACGATCCTGGTAAAGGAGGTGGTCATGATCAGGATCGCCGGGGCGAGCGACAAGACCGTCAGCACCAAAATAATTTGAATGCTCATGGCGACGTCTTGCGGTGTTTTGGCTTGGTCCACGCCCAACTTTATGGAGGGAAAGGGAATATCCGCGGCGGCGGAAGCCCCGGCGGTCGCCCACAAGAGAAGGGCGGAAAACCCCGCCAGCCAAAAGAAGTTTCGCCTCATGAATGTTCACCCTTCCCGCGGACCGGATTTTTCTTGTTCTTGGTAATCCCTTTTAATTTTTCCACGTAACCACCCACCAGCTCGTTGCTTTCCGCGATGATTCTTTTGGCCTCGGCCTCATCCTGCACCGCCTCATGCTTATTCATGATTTTCGAGAATATTTTCGGGAATCCCTGCTGGGCGGCCTGGCGCAAGGACTCAATTTCATCCGGGTCCGCGATGACATCGAAACAACTCATCTCATCCTTACCCACTCCCACCACTAAAAGCCGTTTGCCGACCTCGATTAAATGAATCGCTTTTCGGGGAGCCAGGTAGGTCGAGGTCAAAACCTTGATGGGCTTCCCCGTCTCGCTCAGGTTATTCCACCCTTGTTTTTCCCAAACAAACTTCACGCCCCAAACCGTTAAAATGATCAGGCCCACAATGAGGAAAAGGGCGAGGAAAATCCTTGCCAGGGTCGAGAATATTCCGGGGGAGGGATTGGGGGTTTCCTCGGGAAGGGCCAAGGGCTGGCTGTTTTTTTCCTTTTCCCCAGGGGCTGCGCTTTGGTTTTTTTCAAACAGGGCGCTGTTGGAATCAATCGCCCAAGCGCCAGGAGGATTAACCGGCAGAAATAGACAAACCCCTAGAACTAAACCGATGAGGGTATTTAGTATCCAAGGGTTCTCGTGGTTGGAACAGGTCATGGGCATGGAACTTTACGAGTCCTCAATGCCTTAATTAAGCCTGAACCGCGTGCAACCGTTCTTCGGGATTGATGATCTCAGTGATGCGGACCCCGAAATTCTCGTCGATCACGACCACTTCTCCCTTGGCGATCAGCTTCTCGTTGACCAATATGTCAACAGCCTCACCCGCCAACTTGTCCAGCTCCACCACGGAACCAGGCGCCAAGGCCAAAATTTCCTTCACCAATTTCGTCGTCCGGCCAAGTTCGACGGTCAGTTTCAAGGGAACATCCAGTAAAAGCCCGATGTTTCCCCCAGTCGGTCGAGCCGAACCCGAGAATTCATTTTCTAATTGTTGCACAGAAGCACCTCCCGCTCGCGATTGGGTGTTTACAGTCGAAACACCGGATTGAACATTTCCAGAAGCCACAGGGGCAGCTGGTTTTCCCGCCCCGGTCGAAAAACGAGAAGCAACCGATTCGGGAAGACAAAATAAAAACTCACCCGTCAATAAATCTTGGACATTAAAGGCGAAATTGAAAACCGTTAATGTCACGCCCAACTGGGATAACTGGCGGTCCAACGAGGAAGATTCCATGGTGGAAGGCTCGCCCGCCTCCCAAAGAACCTTCGAACCACCGACTTTCTTTCCCTCCGTCGTAAAAACCTCCGCCATTTGGTGAAGCACCTCGCCAAAAGCGGATAAATGAAGTTCCGTCATCTTTTCGGGAGCGCTCGTCCCATCCTGGCCTATCAACAAATCGGCCAAAACCGACGAGTTTTTTTCCTTCGTCAACAAAAGCGCCGTCCCATCCACCCCGCCGGACCCCTTCAAAGCCGCAACAAGATACGAGGAATCCAGGCCCGAAGCCACCGATTTCGTATCCTCGTTGGAAACCCGGGATAATGAAACCAGCACATCCCGGCCCATCAAAGCGGTTAAGGTTTGGGCTAAACCAACAGCCGCCGCCTCGCCAAAGTTTTGAAGTTTATTGATATCCACGAAGACCCTTTGGCGAAACTATGATTTGTTATCTAACGAACAAACTTTGGTTACTTGAAGGGCTTTCTTTTTGGACGAAACTCCCGGCCGGCCCTTCAACTTGACTAAATTCTCGATCAAGACATCAATCTCTTGATGGGGACTGGTGTTCAAACGAATCACATCCCCGGCTTTGAGGCGGAGCATTTCCTGGACCGTGATTTGGGTCGCCCCGGCCCGGACGACGATGGGAACGCTGGTTTCCCTCATGACCTTCGTGAGGCTCTCCACCGTCTCCGCGGTGGACTCTTTCTTCCCGACCGTGAACCATTTTTGAGCGGACAAGTCGCCGATGATCGGTTCCAGCACCACATAAGGAATACACATCGACATTTTGCCGGTCACCTCATTCACTTTCACCTCGAACTCGATGACCGCGGTAATTTCGCTGGGCGCGACGACCTGGACAAACTGAGCGGTGGTTTCATAGCCGGTTAATTTTGGCTGGAAATGGCCTACTTTCAACCAAGCTTCCTGAAGGGCTTCCAATCCGCGGTTGACGATTTTTTCGATGACGGATTGCTCGATGAGGGTGAGCTCCCGGGTGGCGGTCGGCGCTTTCCCTGGCCCTCCCAGGATTCGGTCAATCAGGGTCAAGACCAATTCCGGGTTGATCTCCAGGAGGAAGGCACCGTCGAGGGGTTCCATTTTCAAGACGAAAATACAATCCGGACGGGGAAGCGACATGGTGTATTCACGGAACGGCAGCTGCGTCACGGACACAACCTTGATCTCAGCCACGGTTCTTAAATAGGCCGCCACCGAGGCGGTAAAACCGCGGGAAAATATCTCATGGAGCATCTCCAAGGTCCTCATATGGTCTTTGGAGAAACGATTCGGCCGGTTGAAGTCATAGGTTTTGATTTTGCGGCCCATCTCATCAACCGTAATGCCGGCTTCGGGAGCCGACACCGATGATCCCGAGGAGTCAGAACCGCCGGAACCGGTCATATCCACGTCTAGTTCGGAAAGTAGAGCGCTTACCTCGCCGTCAGATAATAAGTCATCCATTTGTCTCCCTCCCTTCCCTCACTAAAATTTATCCCTCAGACTACTGGATCGCGAATAGGGTTAAAAACACGTTGGTCACGGCTCCATACTTCAAAGAATTGTTGATTTTGAGCTGAAGTTCCCTGCGAAAGCGTTCCTTGCCTTCCGAGGTCGACAACTCAGCGGCCTTGCGGTCGTTCAAAAGGGTGTTGACCAGATCTTTGAACTGGGGATCCCTTTCCTTGATTTCCTTATCCAGTTCCAAATTCACCTTGCTGTATTCCAACTGAATATCAGTTCGGATATACCGGGAAGCCTCTTCATCGGCTAAGTTCACGATGAATGTTCCCAAGTCATAAACTTTTCCCGGTTCGGGCTTTTGTTCAATAACTTTGGCTTCTTTCGCCGTCTCGGTTTTGGCTCCCCACCCCATGAACATTCCCAGGGCCAGGGTAATGATCCCCAAAACACTCAGTACGCTTAACGCCAGCAAAAGACTCAGCAACCCCTTTGTGCCCTTATCGCCTTGATCTGCCATTTTCACCCCTCCTTTATTAATCTAACTTCATGATGACTATGTCAACCCGGCGGTTAATCCGTCGGTTTGCCTCGCTGATGTTGGGTACCAACGGTTGATACTCCCCATAGCCCGACGCGGAAAACCGGCTCGGATCCAAGCCCTTTTCCGTCACTAAATACTTTACCACGGAGGTCGCCCGCAAAGCTGAAAGCTCCCAATTACCCGGCAATTTGCTTGTTTGAATCGCCAAGTCGTCCGTGTGCCCTTCCACGACAATTTGCTTGTCAGGGTTTTGCTTCAATAGTTTGGCCACATCGTTCAGCACTTCCTTCATCTCAGGCTTAATCTTATATTCACCCAAATCGAACAAAACCTTGTCGGTCATGAGGCTGATGACCAACCCCCGCGCCTCTTTCCGGATGCTAACCTTATTGGCGCCCAATTCCTTCTGGAAAATATTTTTAACCCTTCCAACATCAACGGCCTTTGGCTTCGCGGGCCCTCCCGGACCACCCTCTTGCGGCTCGCCAGGGATGATTTTGTAGTGCTCGCCCGGGTTGGAGCTTTGCGAAGGAAGAATGGTGGTATTGCCCGGGATCGGTCCAAAAACCGCCCGGAACTGAGCCATCATTTCCTGCAATACCACCGTGCTTTTCGAGGCCGAAAGAGCGTAAAGAATAATAAAAAGGGCCAGGAGCAGGGTGATCAAGTCGGCGTAAGTCAACAGCCAGCGCATCATACCGCCGGACTCCATTTCAAGCCCCGCCTCATGGCCTCCTTTTTTACGTTTTGGCATTACTCGTTCTCCAATTCAAATTCCCCTGGGGGATTTTTAACTATTCTTCTTTTTCCTTATCCTCGCCCTGTCCCTTTTGGGCTTCCATATCCAACTTCATTTTGGGCGGCAAGAAGGCTTTCAATTTTTCCTCAACGATACGGGGATTATCCCCGGCCGAAATCGCCAAGATTCCTTCCAGCATTACTTCCCTTAAAAGGACTTCCTGCTGGCTGTTTTGCTTTAACTTAAACGAAAGCGGAAGAAAGATGATATTGGCGAAGGAGATTCCATAAAAAGTCGCGATGAAGGCCGTGGCGATGGCGGCGACCAGGTCCTTGGCGTCGCTGGCGCCTTCTCCCATGGAACCCAAGGCGTGAACCAGGCCCAAGACGGTTCCGATGATTCCCAGTGTCGGCGTGAACCCCCCGAAGGTTCCAAAAATGCTCTCACCCACTTTATGGCGGGATTCCAAAAAGGCGATATCGGTTTCCATGATATTACGGATCATTTCGATGTCCGTACCGTCAACGACCAGCTGCAAGCCCTTTTTCAGGAAGGGATCTTGAATCGACTCCGCTTCCTCTTCCAAACCCAACAAACCTTCCCGGCGGGCCTTTGTGGCGAAGCCGACCAGCTGGGTCACAATCGCGGCTGGATCCAGTTCCTGTTTTTTGAAGGCTTTTTTCAAAACCGGGATGAACTCTTTAACGTTGTCGATCGGAAAGCTCATGATGGTCGCTCCGGCCGAACCCACGGCGACGATCATGAAAGCGGAAAACTTGAACAAAACGCCAGGGTGAACTCCTTCGATCAAGGAACCCCCAAGAACCCCCAGAAACCCCAAGAATAATCCTAGAACCGTTGCTGTATCCACAAAATCACCTCCCCGAATTTAGTTCTAAAGCGGCGTTCACGGCGCTTTGCGCCCGGTCGCGCCTAACAAAAGCGATCGACGAAATTTCATCCAAGAAACGTTGTTCCTCAGCCGAGACTTCCTTGGCGTAAACCGATTTTTTCTTTTCCCTCAAATTTTCCAGGAGCTTTTTCTCCCGCGACGCCTTCACGGCCTTTTGCCGGCGGCGCTCAACCTCTTCGGCCCATTCCCTTTCCTGGCGGCGGAACTCCTTTTCCTGCCTCAGGAGCCAATCTTGATACTCGCAATAAGCCATCACTTGGTCGGAGTTAAACTGCCCCGTCTTTTCAAACTCGCCGTAAGTCCCTAAAAACCGGGATTCCGACTCGGCATGCTCCTTCAGATTCTTTTCAATTTCCAGCAGTTTCCCCTTGGCCTGGGACAATTCCCGGACCCTCACCTCTTCCACTTGTTTCCTCAAGCCCAAAACCTGTTCGAGCCGGAATTCAAACTTTTTTGCCATGTCCCCTCTTAATTAAGAAAGCCCTTCATTCGTTGAAGGGTGTCCTTCCAAAGCGCGTTCTCCTCGCGTCCCTGCCGCAAGAAAACTTGAACCGCCTCCAGCCTTGTCAAAGCCTGGTCCACCTTCGGGTTGCTGCCCTTGACATAGGCCCCGATCGAAATTAAATCCTCGACGCTTTTAAACGTCGCCAAAACGGAGCGGATCTTCGCGGCTCCTTCCGCCTGCTCGGCGCTGACGATGTCCCTCATCACGCGGGAAACGCTGTTGAGCACATCAATGGCGGGGTAATGATTCTGCGCCGCCAGATCCCTCGACAAAACCACGTGTCCGTCTAAAATTGCCCGGCAAGCATCCGCCACCGGTTCGTTCATGTCGTCCGCTTCCACCAGGATGGTATAGAGTCCTGTAATACTCCCCTGGTGGGCGGTGGTCCCGGCCCTTTCCAGCAGTTTGGGCAATAACGCGAAAACCGAGGGGGTGTAACCCTTGGTCGTCGGCGGCTCCCCAATCGCCAGACCCACTTCCCTTTGCGCCATCGCGAACCGGGTGATGGAATCCATCATCAGCATGACCCGCTTCCCTTGGTCGCGGAAATATTCCGCCACCGCGGTCGCCACCAGCGCCGCTTGGATCCGGACGAGGGAAGGTTGGTCCGAAGTGGCCACCACGACCACGCTTCGCTCCAGCCCTTTCTCTCCCAGATCCCTTTCTAAAAAGTCCCTGACCTCCCTGCCGCGCTCACCCACCAAAGCGATCACATTGACGTCCGCCACGGTATTTCTGGCGATCATTCCCAGAAGCGTACTTTTCCCAACGCCCGACCCGGCGAAGATTCCCAAACGTTGCCCTTCGCCCAAAGTCAAAACCGAGTCGATAGCCCGAACACCCGTCGACACCGGCATCTCGATTCGGCGCCGTTCCATCGCCGGCGGCGGTTCCCGGTGGATGGGATATTTTTCTTCCATCGGACCCAAGGGCCCTTTGCCGTCCAAGGGCTTGCCCATCGCGTCAATGACCCTGCCCAGCAGGTTTTTCCCCACTGGAATCTTAAAAGGTTCCCCTGTTTTAACCACTTCACTGCCGGGGCCAAGGCCCCTCATTTCGGCCAACGGCATGAGTAATACATGGTGCTGCCTAAACCCCACCACTTCGGCCAAAATCGGCTGTCCAGCGCCGTCCGCCGCCGTGATCCAGCAGGCTTCCCCCACCGAGGCCGTGGGCCCCGAGGATTCAATGACCAGCCCCACCACCTGCTCGACTTTTCCGTTCACCCGCGCGATCTCGGCTTCACTGATCTTTTTTTTATAATGATCCAGGGGTGGAATGATGTCGCCCAAAACTGGATTCACGTTTATCTCCCCGGTCAACCGCTCGAGCCGTTACTGCCCCGCGCTCAACGAATCTTTGACTTGGGCAACCACGGTGGACAAACGAACATCCACGGATCCCGCCTCCGTCTCCAGCACACATCCGCCCTTTTCAATCCTGGCGTCCGAAACCAATTCCATCTGCCCGGCTCCCACCGACAGCTGAAGCCGTTCCTTCTGGGCGTTCACTTCCTCCACATCCCCGGGATTTAAATGCAGCTTCAAATGAATCCGGTCCTGCGCTTTCGACAAGGCTTCCTTGACGAACTCTACCGCCACTTGGCCGCTTTTCTGGCTCTCATCCTTCAAACAGCGGTAAAGGCAATCCCCCACCAGCTCCACCAGCATCGGCTGCAGGTCTCCCATGGCGGCCTTGCGTTCCGCCAAAGTCTTTTCGAAAAGCTCATTCCATTTTTTGACGGAAGCCGAGTATTCCTGGTTGCCTTCCGTCCGGCCCTTCACGAAGCCTTCTTCCAGGCCCTTCGCCAGCCCTTCTTTGCGGCCTTCCTCAGCCGCGGCGTCCTTCAACTGCTGCACTTCTTTCTCGGCCTCTTCCTTCGCCTTCGCGAGGATGTCGTTGGCTTCCCAGCGGGCCTGTTCCACCACGTCAAAGGCGCTTTTGCGGGCCGCCTGTTCGATGGTCTTCGCCGTTTCCTCGGCGTCCAACTTGGCCTTTTCCAGAATTTCTTCCGGGGTCGGCTCAGGAGGCTTGACTTCCTCCACCGCTTCCGGCGTTTCCGCCAGGAACAGGGGCTGGAACTCCTCCGGCCCCAGGGTCGGCCGCGTCTCGGTGATTTTAACCACCGCCTGCTGCCTCAGCCTTTTTTTAATCTCTTCCTGCCAGGGGCCGTTGTCGACCAAATACCCCTGCTCCAACTGCTGGTAATCCCGGCTCGATAGAACTTCGCGGCTCATGTTCACTCCACCTTAAAAAGGCCTAGATCATAACCTCTTCTTCACCGCCGCGCGCCACGACAATCTCGCCCATTTCCTCCAGCTGACGAACCACATTGATGATTTTCTGCTGCGCTTCCTCAGCGTGCTTCAACCGGACGGGCCCCATGACTTCCATGTCCTCCTGGATCATGGCTTTCGCGCGGCTCGACATGTTCTTCAGGATATGCTCCTTGACCTCGTCCTTGCAGCCCTTCAAGGCCAGCGCCAAGTCCTTGGCGTCCACCTCACGGAGGATTTGCTGGATCGTCCTGTTATCCAGGTTGATCAAGTCGTCAAAGACGAACATGAGCCGCTTGACTTCCTCGGCCAATTCGGGATTGGACTCTTCCAACTTTTCCATAATGGCCTTTTCCGTGGAACGGTCGGCCCGGTTCAACACCTCGGCCAAGGATCTCACTCCGCCGGCGGCGGTGAATTCCTGGGTAAAGATGGAGGATATGCGCCTCTCCAAAACTCTCTCGATTTCCATGACAACGTCCGGGGCGGCCCGGTCGAGGATCGCGATGCGGGTCGCCACGTCCACTTGGACGTCGCCCGGAAGGGCTCCCAATATGATGGCGGCGTGTTCCGGCGTTAAATGGGCCAGGATCAAGGCGATCGTTTGGGGGTGCTCCGCTTGAATAAAGTTCAAAAGCTGCTGGGGATCCGTCCTTTTGATGTAGTCAAAAGGCGTCATCTGCAGGGATCCCTGAAGGCGGTTGATGATTTCCATGGCCTTGTTGGCGCCCAAGGCCTTTTCCAGGATTTCGTGGGCGTATTCCACGCCGCCCTGCGAGATATATTCCTGGGCCGCGGCAATATTGAGAACTTCCTGCATCACCGAGTCTTTTTCATCCGGGGTGATTTTTCTCAAATTGGCGATTTGCAGGGTGACCTGCTCCACCGTCTCTTCTTTCAAATGCTGATAAATCTTGGCCGCGAGTTCCGGGCCCAGCGAAATGAGAAGAGCGGCAGCTTTTTGCTCACCCGTTAACGCAGCTTTTTTCTTGGTATCCGCCATGAAGACTACTCCTCAGAGAGCCATTTCTTAATGATTTGGGCGACATTTTCAGGATTCTTATTTGCCATCTCAAAAACTTCCTCACGAACCGCTTGACGCTTTTTAGCGTCCCGAGCCGCTTCAGCACGAGCCAAGTCTTCCGCGGTGATATCCGTCGTGATGATGTCCTCGACTTGAGGCATCATGGCCGGCTCCTCCATCAAATCGTCCACCGTATCCACGTACTGCTTTTCCTTCTTGGGTTTCAAGAGCGATCTGAGGAAGAGCAAAACCCCGAAGGCCATCAATACCAACAGGCCGATTTTTCCTAACGTCATATAAAAATTCTGTTGGGTTTCCATCTGAGTCTCCTTCAAACTCGCCAAAGCCTGGGTGTTGTCAAACGGCATATTTTCGACCGCCACTTGGTCACCCCGGTTGATATCCATACCAGCCGCCGCCACAACCGCCGACTTAATCGCCTCCACCTGTTGGGGCTGGAGGTTATCCACAAACACCCCTACTGAAATTCGTTTCGGAGAACCTGGCGCCACAACGTTATGCTTGACCGTTCGGTTGATCTCATAATTCGTGGTGTTCTCTTCTTTAGAATATTGGGAATTCGCTCCCGCAACCGCTTGATAGCCGGGGATATTGGAGTCTGTTCCGGGAACGCCGCCCACCACGCTCGTGGGAAATCCCCCGTCGCCGACATACTGCTCCTTCTTCGTTTGGCTGGAGCGGGCGATGCCCTGCCCATCCACCACCGGCTCGAAAGTCTCGGAGTCGTTTTCCGTCTTGTCAAAATTAAGCTCCGCGGATACGGAAACGGCGAAACGGCTGTTGCCGCCCAGCACCTTGGTCAACATGACATTGACTTTTCGCTCCAAATCCTTCTCGAAGCTTTGTTGAACTTCCATCTGGTGCAGCGTCAACTTGGCCTGCTGGGTCAGCATGCTTCCGCCGTTCAAGGGGTCCTGATTGTTGTCCTGCTGCTCTTCCTGGATAAAAGCCGAAAGAATGTTGCCTTTGCTGTCGATGACATTGACATTCTCGGGCTTCAGACCCTCCACGCTGGAGGAAACCATATGCACGATTCCACGGACCTGTTCCCGCTTCAGCTGGGTATCCGACTTCAACTCCAACACCACGGAAGCGGTGGTGGGCTTTTCCTTCTCCGTGAACAGCTCCGGCTCCGGAATGACGATACTGACGCGGGCCCCTTGGATTTGCTGGAGGCTGCCGATCGTTCTTTGCAGCTCCCCTTCCTGTGCCCTCTTATAATTTACTTTCTGGGTAAAGTCGGTCGAGCCCCATTTGGGCTGGTCAAAAATCTCATACCCCACGCCCGTTCCCTTCGGCAACCCTTGGCCCGCCAAGGTTAAGCGCGTGTCATAAACCTTTTCCGAGGGGACCAAAACCATGACCATCTTGTCCTTGGTCGCCAACCGGTAGGGAATATTTTCCTTTTTGAGTTCGGCCGTCACTTCCGCGGCGTCCTTTTGCTCCAAGTTGGAATACAAAACCTCGAACCGGGAGCGCGAGGAAAGGAGAATGAAGAGCAAAAGCCCCAAGAACAAGGACAAGGGAATAGCCACAATGAGGATCCTCTGGACCCGGTTAAAACGGCTCCAAACATCCTTGAACTGCTGTATGAGTTGTTCGAAAAAGTTTTTCAATCTTTCCTCGTGAAAATAGGATCAATCCTCAATTCAGTCTTCACCGCTCGCGGCTAACCCTAGATCTGCATTTGAATAACCGACTGGTAAGCCTCCAACAATTTGTTACGAATCTGAATAGCGTACTGCAGCGTCATGCTGGCTTTTTCCATCGAGATAATGATGTCATGAAGGTTTTCCTCGCCGCCTGTCGCCAAACTCTTGATGGCGTCGTTCGCCCCCACCTGGCTCACATTCAGGTCCGTTAAAGCCTTTTTCATCAAATCCTTAAAATTCGCCGGCGAAACTTCCGCCGCGTTCTGGGCAGCGTCCAAGGCGATCGGTTGAATCGGCAAAATGGCCCCTTGGGTCATCGAGACGGGCATTTGAACCGGCTGAATTTGCATCAAAGTACCTTTAAATCGATTTTGGTTCTATCGAAAATTCAATTCATTTAAATTAAGCTTTGCCGATATTCAAGGCTTGAAGGGCCATGGATTTCGTGGCGTTAAAAACCGTGATATTCGCCTCATAGGCCCGCGTCGCCGAGATCATATCAACCATTTCGTTCACGATATTCACGTTGGGATATGCCACATAGCCTTCGGTATTCGCATCCGGATGACCCGGGTCATAAACCATCCGGGGTGCGGAAGGATCTTTGGTGATACCCACCGCTCTCACCCCGACCGGCAGCCCCTCCGGGGTCATCAAGGCCTCCACCGGCGCGAAAGCCGGAGTGGGGTCAAAACGCGGCGCGAAAACAACTCGTTGGCGGATATAGGGTCCGCCTTCCATGGTTCTCGTGGTGTTGGCGTTGGCGATGTTATTCGAAATGACATCCATCCGGAGGCGTTCCGCCGTCAAGGCGGAGGCCGTTATCGAAAAAGGGGCGAAAACTCCCGATAGTGCGCCCATGGATTATTGCCTCCCTTCCGAGATCGCGTGCCGAAGATTGGCCATGTAGCGGCTGGTGACATCCGCCATGCTGTTATAAAGAAGGTTGTTTTCCGCAAGCAAACCGGATTCCATTTCCAGATCCACGTTATTGCCGTCATTTCGTCCGATGGTTTCGGTGATGGTTCGGACATCGGGCTTGAAATTATCCAGGGACACTTTTTTATCGATCGGAAAATGCATGGGATGGGTCCGCCATAAAGGCGATGGCTCGTTAATGTTGATCGCGGCCTTTAGTTTGTCCTGGAAGGAAACCACCGAACGTTTGAATTGCGGGGTATCCAAATTGGATAAATTGTTGGCGATGACTTCGTGTTGGGTGGCGAGGGCGTCGAGGCCTTTTTGCAAAACCGCCAAGGGATCAATAAAGCTGATTGGGTTGACCACGCTAACTCCTGTTGGAGATTTTTATTCCAAGCGCAATTTTACATTCGGACTGCTTTTGCAAAAGCGAATCTGAGGCGGCCCAATCGAAGAGAAAAATGAAGTTCAAAATTCCGTCAGCGGCGAAAAATTAGTGTCATTATGACAAAGCTTTTACCTCTGTCAAGAACTAACCTCTCAAAAACCCTTCATTTTCCTGGTCTTTACGGCCACCTCCTTCGTTTAATTCTTGACACGGTTTTCAAACTTTAATGTCGGTGATTCGCTCCAACCAACTTCGGTTTTTCATTTTTTTCACGAGCAAGCAAGACCTTTATTCCGCGCAGGTTGATTCCCTGGCCGGAAAAGCTCGCTATTTTTTTGCAAAGCAGGAGGTCTTTTTCGTTGTAAATACGGGTTCGATTTCCGCCAAAGCGTGAAATCTTTAATAAACCTAGGCGTTCCCAGTTGCGGAGGGTTTGCTCATGGACACCAAGCTTTGTCGCGATTTCTCTTATCGTCAGGATCATTTCATTCCTTTTAACAGGAGGTTGACAATACCCCGCTAAGCTCAATGACAGTGTCATTGTAAGAAGAATGAAAATTTAGGAAAGAAAGAATGAATGACTTCGGTGGTTCCATCTATTTTTTTGATCAGGGCCACACTTTTTGGTAGGGCCTAACCCAACCCTACCACATATGGGGCTCCCCCTCTTTTTTCACGGGAATTGCCGACTTTTACCGTTAATCCTGCGCCGTAAACTTTCGGACACAGTTTCGTCCGTCCGCTTTACATTGGTAGAGGGCCTTATCGGCCAATTGAATCAAACTCTTTTGTTCCCTGGCATCAAAGGGATAGGAAGCAACACCGATGGAAACCGTCACTCGATAGAGGGTCTTTCCGTTATTCTCGAAAAGATGGCTCTCGATGTTTTTTCGGACCCGGTCCGCCAGTTCCCTCCCGACATTGCCGTCGGCCTCCGGGAGGACGATGGCGAATTCCTCTCCCCCATATCGGGCCACGGTGTCGACTTTATTTCTTATGGTATTTTGGATGATCTGGGAAACAATTTTAAGGACCTTATCGCCTTCTTGGTGCCCGTAGCTATCGTTGAACTTTTTAAAATGATCCACGTCCAGCAGCGCCAGGCTTAGATCCTTGTTGTAACGCTCCGCCTTGGCCAATTCCTCCCCAAGTTTTTCCTGGAAATACCTGTGGTTATAAACGCCGGTCAACCCATCGCGGGTCGCCATGTCCTGGATGTCCTGCACATTCCAAGCGTTCTTCAAGGCCATCGCTGTTTGGTTGCCCAGGGTCATCAAGACATCTTGGTCGTATTCCTGGTAGGCATCCTGCGTTTGGCTGTTGAGCCGGATGACCCCCAAAACATCCTCCCCTACCAGCAGTGGCGTCAAAAGAAAGGATTGGGTCGAACCCAGCATGCCCTCCTTTTTCGAAAAAGCCAGGAGGCTTTTATCCTTCTGGCCCCTCGTATACCTGATGGGTCTTTTGTTTTCCAGCACCCAGGCGGCCAAATCATCCTCCAAGAAATCGGCTTTTTCCCTGGCCGCGACTTTGTCCCACCTGCCGATGATGCGGAACTTCTTCCCGTCCCCTTCCACCAGGGCAATATAGGCCGAATCACAGGGGGATATTTCCTTGGCCGTCTTCAAGGCCGTTTCCAAAACCGGACCCATCTCCAGCAAGGTGGAAAATGAGTGGGAGACCTCGTAGAGGGCGTGTAAATTCCTAGTTTTCGTCTTTGAGAAATGCATCACCCTGGCGCCGTGGATCGTATCCGCCAACAATTTCCCAAACCGCTCCACCAAACCGATTTTGGGCTCGCTAAAATATTCCTCCCCCGGATGGTCCAAGACCAGGACGCCTACCAGTTCCGACTCGCCCCCCAACCGAGGGTCGGATTGGGCTTGGTCCAGGTAAATGGGATAAGCCAGGAAGGAACCGACCGTACTGGGTTTCAAGTAATAAGGAAGGGCTTTGGCGCTTTCCACCGGCATCTGGTTCAACAGTACCTTGCGTCCTTCCTTGGCGGCCAGGCCGATGAGGGTTTCGCCCGGCAGGATCGTCACGTCAGAAGCCACCGAATCGGATTCGCTGGAGAAAGCCCTGAGGCGCAGCGCCTTCTTTTCGCCCACGGTGGTCAGCAGGAAAAACACCGCTGTATGGACCGGAAGGGTTTTCTGGAAAAGGGTCAATTGGCGGGTCAGGGACTCTTCCAATTCCATCACGGTTCCCATTCGCGCCGAGAGGCGGCCCTCCTCCATTAAAAGCTTGTCCTTGGGCACGTTGAAAGAGGAAGGTTCGGCGTCGCTGGCCAGCTGGACCGCCTCGTTTTTGAGGGATTCCAAATGATGGTCCAATTGTTCTTTTTCTTTCCGCGTTTTGACCACCCTGGCTAAAAAAAAGGCCGAGACCAGGAAAGTGGCCCACCGCAGGTAAAGCACCAGGTTGGAATGCCTTTGGAGGGAGTAATCTTCCTGGGGATAGAAGGCCTCTAATAGGCTGAATAGAATCGCCACCCAAAAACCATATTTGGCGTCCCCTTCCCAGGAAGCGATCCCCATCAGTAAAAAAACCGCCAAAACAAGGGGCGATTGTTCCCGGCCCGTGCTTTGTGCCAGCAAATTGAGCGCGACAATGGTTCCCAACAGGAAAAAAACGCGGTTCGGGCCTGATAAAATTTTGAAGCGGATTAAGAGGAAAAACCAAAGGAAGGTTAGCAACCAAGAAAAAACCATCCAACCGGTATTTTCGATTGGATGGTTTATGCAGATACCGCTTCCGGCTAGGAGCAACCCTGCCGCAATGACGCTAAGGGCGAGCCACTTAAGGGCTTTTTGGTTTGAAAACCAGGAAACCGGGCTCACCAGCGCCAAGTCAGCTTAGAGCCTGCCTTGCCGCCGCAGCAAGGCCCGCATCTTTTTACGGTGCTTTTTACGCTTATGGGTTTTAATCTTTTGACGATGGCGTTTTCTACCACAAGGCATTCGAAAATCCTCCAAATAAGAATTGGGCCGTCAACGGCCTCTTTTCGCACCACAGTTTAACAGGAAACCCGTTTACCGCAACAGCATTACGATTTTATCTTCATGCACTTAGCCGTGGCCTCAGCCACGACCGTTCCATCCCCCAACCTGGCTTCCGCCGCGGTGAGATGAAGTTTGCCTTTCGACTCCGTGCGCCAAGCCGACAAGAAGACCTTTTGATCCACCGGACAGGGGGCCTTGAGCCTGACTTGATATTCGGCCGTTACTGCCTTTTCACCCCTCAGCCAATAGAGGTTGACCATCACCTCGTCCAACAGTGTTCCCAGGATCCCTCCATGGACCACCCCGGCGAAACCCTGGTACTCCTTCGGGATGACCGTTTCCGATAAAATCTTCCCTTCCTCAAAGCGAAACCTCATCTTGAAGCCCAGGGGGTTCTTTTCCCCGCAACAAAGGCAATAGCGGTCATCCTCGAAGAGGGTTGTTTCCTGGCTCATCGCGAGTAATGCCCGGCGGCCAAAGCCGCCTTAAGCGACCGCCCATAGGGCGGACGGCAAACGCCTGTTTCCATGATGATCGCGGTAATCAAGGACCCCGGAGTCACATCGAAGGCGGGGTTATACACCGGATAGTCGGCTTTGGCAATGGCAATTCCCTGGGGATGGGTCACTTCCCTTGAATTTCGCTGTTCGATGACGATTTCCCCGCCTGTTTTCATGGTCAAATCAAGGGTCGTCGTGGGTGCCGAAACGTAAAATGGAATATGGTGTGACTTGGCCAAGACCGCCAAGGCGTAGGTGCCGATTTTATTCGCCGTGTCCCCATTGGCCACGATCCGGTCCGCTCCCACGATGACGGCGTCCACTTTTCCCAGTTTCATCAATGAGGCTGACATATTGTCCGTGATCAGGTGGAAATCAATGCCCGCATGGGCCACCTCATAGGCGGTCAAGCGGGCTCCCTGGAGGTAGGGCCGCGTCTCGTCTACCCAGACGTGAAGCTTCTGGTTGCGCTTGGCCGCTTCCGTAATTGCGGCCAGGGCCGTACCGTCCCCACCCGTGGCCAGGGCTCCCGTGTTGCAATGGGTTAGGACATTGCGGCAATTTTTCAAAAGTTGGGAGCCAAAGTAACCCAGCCTGGAACAAAGGGCCTCGTCATCCAAATGGATCTGGACCGCTTCTTTTTCCATGAGTTTTTTTTGCTCAAGTACCGGCAGGCCTTCCATGGATCGGAGGTGGTCCCCCATCCGGTCCAGGGCCCAAAAAAGGTTGACGGCGGTGGGCCTGGTTTTCCGAAGCCGGATAATCGCCTTCCCAACCTCGCGGGCAAAAGCCTCGGGGTTTTTCGCTCGGGATTTTACCGCCGCCAGGGCCACGCCGTAGGCCGCCGTGATCCCGATGGCGGGGGCACCCCGGACGGTCATCTCCTCGATGGCTTTGGCCACCTTTTCCACCGTGTCGCAGCGGACCCAAATTTCCTTAAACGGCAGGAGCCTTTGCTCCAAAAGGAGGAGCTGATTTTTTTTCCACAGGATCGGCCTTAATTTCGGTGTCATCTTTTATTTTTTCTCCAGGGCCATGGCGACTTCCTTCATCAGGATGGTCAATTTAGGCTCGGCTTCCTGGGCGTGCTTGATGATTTTTTGAATGTCCGCCGGCTCCAGCAGGTCCGCCACGCACTTGTCCGTGACCACCGATATCCCTAAAACCTTGAGGCCCTCGTGAACCGCCACCACCACCTCCGGCACGGTGGACATGCCCACCACGTCGGCGAAGGTGGAAAGCCACCGGTACTCGGCCCTCGTTTCCAAATTCGGCCCCGTCACAGCCACATAGACCCCCTTTTGCACGGCGATCCGCTTTTCCCAAGCGATCTTTTCGGCCAAGGCGATCAGTTCCCTGGAATAGGGCTCGACCATATCGGGCCAGCGGGGCCCCAAACGGTCATCATTTTTCCCGATTAAGGGGTTGTCCCCCATCAGGTTCACATGGTCCTCGATGATCATTAAATCGCCCGGGTTATAGGCGCGGTTCATCCCGCCGCAGGCGTTGGATACCAATAAATATTGTATCCCCAGAGCCTTCATGACCCTCACCGGGAAGGTCACCTGTTGAAGCGTATAGCCCTCGTACCTGTGAAAGCGGCCTTTCATGGCCACGACAGGGGTGTTTCCCAGCTTGCCAAACACCAGCTCCCCGGCGTGCGACTCCACCGTGGAGAGGGGGAAATGGGGTATTTTGCCGTAGGGGATGACGGTCTGATCCTTGATTTCGTGGGCCAATGCTCCCAGTCCCGTTCCCAGAATAATCCCCACCTTCGGGGCGGCTGGAGCCGATTTGCGGATCTCCTTTGCCGATTCCTGGATCTGGTCAAATAATTCAGCCATGGTTTTCCCCTTTGGACATGTTATTTTCAAACAGTTTTTTTAATTCCAGCGCCTTGATGCCTTGGATCCTGACCGCTTTGTTCCGGGACTTTAATCCGCGGAAAACCTTGATCGAGCTTTTCGGCCTCTTTACGAGGCCCGCCAGGAAGGCTATAACCGCCTCATTGGCGGCGCCTTCCGCCGGCGGGGCTTGGATCCTTAATTTCAAAACCCCATTTTCGATTCCAACCGCCTCATTCCTCTGGGACCGGGGGGCGACCCTCAAGGCAAAGGAGCATCCCTCAAGGGATTCCTTAATTTCCAGGGGCCCCACGAAATCAACCCCGCAGGGAGTAGCTTAGGATGACCAGCCAAGGCACGGCGTAATGCTCAATCATTAACAACAAAAGCCCGGTCAAGAGCCCCCTGGAATGAAATGCCCGGCCCGTAACGGATAAAAATGAATCGCTCCACCTCAATAAAGGAAAAGAAGCCTCAAACAATAATTTACGGATCCCGTTGAGCCCGGCGCCGGGCAGGGAATGAACCAGCCATTCCGCGAAAAGGAGAAAAGCCGCCAGGTTCAACAACAGCGCCAGGAGATAAGCCATATCCGTGATGAAGAAGCCCATTTTATTTCTTCCCTTCCCTTAATTCGACGCTTCGCCTGGCCGCCGCCTCAATGGCGGCTTGGATGGTTTCCCTAAAGCCCTTTTCGGCCATCATGGCCAAGGCGGCTTGGGTCGTACCGCCGGGGGATGTGACTTGAACCCGCAATTCCTCGGGGCTCTTGCCGGTTTCTAAAACCATCCGGGCGGCGCCATAAACGGTCTGGGCGACCAACTCTTGGGCGATCTTAGGCTCCAACCCGCCCTTTACCGCCGCCTCGTTCATGGCCTCAATCATATGGAAGATGTAGGCGGGGCCGCTGCCTGATACGGCCGTCACCATATCCATTTGACCCTCCGTCACCTGGACCGATTTCCCCACCGCCGCGAAGAGGGATAAAACCAATTTCACGTGGGGATTTTTCGCCCGCCCCCCCGGCGCCACCGCCGCCATGCCGGCTCCCAATAGGGCCGGGGTATTGGGCATCACCCGGACCACGGGACATCCCTGGGGAAGATTTTTTTCAATTTGGGCCGTTGAGACGCCTGCCGCGATGGAAACCACGAGGGCATTTTTCGGGAATAAAGCCCCGGCTCCCATGAGGAGTTCGGTCATTTGCTGGGGCTTTACGGCTAAAAGGATGAGGCCGGCGCCCTTGAGGGCTTTGGTTGGTTCAGCGGTCGTTTTAATTTTGTACTGCTTGGCCATCTTTTTGCATTTTTCAAGATCCAGGTCCACGGCGGTAATGTTGGAAGGCGGAATCATTTTGGAGGAGATCCAGCCCTTGACCAGGGCGCCTCCCATGGCGCCGATGCCGAAAATGACGGTTTTTTGTTTTACTTTCATGCCAGTTCCCTTTCCGAAGTCCGTTTATTTTAAGGGGGAAGGGGTTGTTCTGAAACCTTTTTTCAAGGCCTTGGACCGAAGATCGCGGTCCCCACCCGGACCAGAGTCGACCCTTCCTCGATGGCGGCCTCGAAATCCCCGCTCATTCCCATCGAGAGGATTGAAAAATCCTGGCCGGCCCATCCTCTCCGGCGGATGTCCTCGAACAAACCCTTGAGTTTTTTGAAAGATTCTCGCTGTTTTTGGACGTCCTCCGTCAAGGGACCCACCGTCATCAAACCCCTTAACCGAAGACCGGGAAGCTTGGACATGGTTTCCGCCGCCGGTACCGCTTCCTGGGGAACCATTCCCGACTTGCTGTCTTCGCCGGAGGTGTTGACCTCCAAAAGGACGTCCTGATCCTCCCCCTTGATCCTCGACGACAATGCCCCGGCCAGATGAAGCGAATCGATGGAATGAATCAGGGTGAACCTTCCAAGCGCTTTATTGATTTTATTGGTTTGAAGCTGGCCGATCAGATGCCAGCGAATATCAAATGGAAGTGTTGCCATTTTTTCCAGGGCTTCCTGGACCCGGTTTTCCCCAAAATCCCGCAAACCGGCGTCATAAGCTGTTTGGAGCGTTTGAACCGGCAAGGTTTTAGTGACAACCAGAAGGCTTACGTCTTCCGGCTTTCGATGGGATCGAACCGCGGCTTCGCCGATCCGGCCCCGGACCTCTTGAACGGATTCGGCGATTTGATGGGATTGGGACATGGAGTTATTGTCCGGTAAACAAGGGAGAATTTAAAGACGGATTGATTATTTGTTCTGGCTTTTGGGACCCGACATCAGGTTCCACTCCACCAGGATGGGGCTGGCCACGAAAATGGAGGAATAGGTTCCCACCACCACGCCCAGCAAAAGGGTAAAGGCGAAATCCTTCAGGGTATCCCCGCCCATCACGCAGAGGGGCAGGAGGGTCAAAAAGACCGTGCCGCTGGTGTTGATGGTCCGGCTCAAAGTCTCATTGACGCTTAAATTGATGAGGCCCGTGTAGGTTTGGTCCTTCAGGAGGAATTTCAGGTTCTCACGGATCCGGTCGAAGGTCACGACCGTGTCATTCAGGGAATAACCGGCCAAGGTCAGCAGCGCCGTCACCTGAAGGAGGTTGAATTCCCTCCCGGTTAAAATCACGATACCCACAATGACCAGGATGTCATGGACGGTGGTAATAATCGCCGCCACGCCGAAGCGGAAATCGAAGCGGAAGGCGATATAAAGCAGAATGCCGATCATGGCGATGATGAAGGCCTTAAAAGCGTCGTCCCTGAGTTTCTGGGAAACGGCGGGCCCCACCTCGTCGCTGCCTTCCAGTTTGAATTTGGCGTCGGCGAAATTCTTGGTGAAAGCGGCTAAAACCTCGTCCCCGATGCTTCCGACAGCCTTGGAGGGGTCATGCTTGATCTTGATGACTAAGTTGAAGCCCTTGCCGTTGTCGTCCTTGACCTCTTGGATAACGGCCTCGGGAAAGCCCTCCTGCTTGAGGGTTTCGCGGATTTTATCAATCCCCACGTCCGTGGAGGATGACATGCGGAGCATCACGCCGGCGCCGAAATCCGTTCCCAACTTGGCCTTGCCCTGCCACAACAGCACGCAGGCATAGAGGCCCGCCAGGCAACCAAGGGCCGACAGCGCCAGGAAAAACCGGCGGGGCTTCATGAAATCTATTTTGGGCTCATTAAACCAACGAAACATGTTCAACCCCTTAAAAGTTCGTAGTCCGCCGTTCGAAGTCCGCAGTGACCGTATGTTTTTCAACCGGGACCCGGTTGAAAAAATTCCAAAATTACTAATTCCTAATTGCCAATTATTCATTGGGTTTAAGCATTTAACCTCCGGTTAAATACTTAAACCTTGGTATTCCTTGCGGGCGTCAAAAATCATCTTCGTAATTACCACGGCGGTGAACAAGCTCAAGGCCACGCCCAAGCTCAGGTTGACCGCGAAGCCCTTGATGGGGCCTGTGCCGAATTGGAAAAGGACCGCCGCCGAGATGAGCGTCGTCACATGGGTATCAATGATGGCCACCAAGGCCCGGCGGTAGCCGGCCTCAATCGCGGCCCGGACGGTCTTGCCGATCTTGAGTTCTTCCCTGATTCTCTCGAAGATCAGAACGTTGGAATCCACGGACAATCCGAGCGTCAGGATGATGCCAGCGATGCCGGGAAGGGTCACGGTCACCTTAAGGTAGGCGAGCATTCCCAAAAGGAAGATCATGTTCACCAGCAGGCCCAGGTTGGCGATGATGCCGGAAACCCGGTAGTAAATGGCCATGAAAAGCAGGACCAGCAGGAGGCCGTAAGCCGCGGCGACGGTTCCCTTGCGGACCGAATCGGCGCCCAAGGTGGGGCCCACCACGAATTGGCTGGTGACCTTCAAGGGGGCCGGCAAGGCTCCCGCCCTTAGGACCAGCGCCAAGTCCCTGGCTTCCTCGTCGCTGAAGCTCCCCGTGATGACGCCGGACCCGCCCGGGATGCGTCCTTGGATCGTCGGGGCCGAATAGACCTTGGAGTCCAGAATAATCGCCAGGTTGCGGCCGATATTGTCCCCGGTGATGATGCCGAACCTTTTTCCGCCCTCGGCGTTCAGCTTGAATCCAACCATGGGGCGACCGTAACTGTCGGTTTCAACCTGGGCGTCCACCAGGGACTCTCCGGTCAAGAGCACTTTTTCGCAAAGATACTCGCTCTTTTCCTTGCCGGGGAAATAAGTGATGTCGGCGGGAAGCTTGGAGGTGTCGACCTTGTTGTCTTTATCCATGTAATCGGTCAAGTGGTAGCTGGTGGAAACCATGCGGAATTCCAGCTGGGCGGTGGAGAGGATGATGTCCCTGGCCCTTTTGACTTCCGTCAAGCCGGGAAGTTGGATGACGATGCCGTAGGCCCCTTCCCGCTGCAGGACAGGCTCGCTGATTCCTAAGCCGTCCACGCGGTTGCGGAGGATTTCCAAGGCCCGGTCGGCGGCGTCGGAGATCTCCTTCTCGGTCTTGCCTTGGAGCTTATCCAAGTCGACTTCCAGGTTCATTTGGAGCCCGCCCTTGATATCCAAGCCCATCTTCAGTTTTTTATCCGGGGGGTAGACGCCGTATACACAGGCGCCGATGAGGGCGATAACGATGAGGGCCATCCACTTTTGGAAAGTCACTGAAAGCCTTTCAACAGGGAGTTAGGGTGTAAAAGCCGAGGCAGTATAAGGAAAAGGGCGAAAAACTGTCAAGCAATGACTGTCCCCTCGGGAAAGGAAGCTTGGGGGCCGAAACCGATGAATCAACGAGGGCAGTTCTCGGACCAACCCTGCTTAACCTGCGGAATTTTGAAAGGAAGAGGTTACGTTTTAACGGCTTTGGATTTGGGCTGTTTCGCTTTTTTGAGGACCTTATCGATCTCCACCTTGAGGTCTTCCCCCGACACGAGTCCTACCCACATCTTCACCACTTTCCCGTTCTTGAACAAAATCGAGGTGGGAATAGCCCTGACCTGAAAAGTCTGGGAGAGTCCCGGATTTTGGTCCACGTCCACGCGGCAAACTTTCAACCGCCCCTTATAATCCTCCGCCACTTGATCCACGATGGGGCCGAACATGCGGCAGGGGCCGCACCAAGTGGCCCAAAAATCCACCAAGACCGGTTTGCCGGACTTCACGACTTCCTTGGAAAAAGTTCCGTCAAACAAGTTTTTCACCAGGGGATTTCCCGCGGGAACAGGGACAGAAGGAGCCTGATGCTGGGCGGCTTGCTGGGGTTCGGGCTGGGCCGCCTGGGCCTGGGAAACACCCTCCAAGGACGCCCGCTGCTTCCAGAATGAAACGGCCCCCACCAAAACAACAATTCCCACCAGCGTCAAATAGACCCAGACACCCGTGTTCTTTTCAGCCAAATTATCCCCCAATAACTTCCTGGATTTCCGTGACCAGCTTCGACTTGGGATGGGCACCCACCAATTGCTTGACCATTTGACCGTTCTTAAAGAAAAGCAGGGTCGGAATACTGCGGATATGGAATTCCATGGAAACCTGCTGGTTCTCGTCCACATTCACCTTGGCGATCTTTATTTTTCCGTCATATTCCTTGGCTAATTCATCCAGGACCGGAGCCACCATCTTGCAGGGGCCGCACCATTCGGCCCAAAAATCCACCAGCACCGGGACCTTGGAATCCAGGACATCCTTCTTAAAATCCGCGTCGGTTGTTGCCTGAGCCATTCCCATCGTCTTCCTCCGTTAAGTAAGTAACCCTCAAACAGGTCAAAAGTTACATTTTTTCCTTATGTCTTGGATAAGTGTAGGTACCACCCCAGCGAGTGTCAAGGAGGTTAAACCCGCTGTCCGCCCCGCGCCCTCCGCCCCCGAAAACCCTTTTTCGACGTCCGAGGATGGCAACTATTTTTTGTGTCGGTTGCGGAGGGCGGAGGGCGCCGTTACTTGTTCTTCTCGGACACCACGTTCCAAAGAGCGGATCGGATTTTGGAGGTCAAGGACGGTGGCGAACCTTCAATAAAAACAACCCTTGCGCCAAATCTCTCAGCGTAAATATCCATCCCGGCTCCGGCCAAAGACGCCCAGTAGATATTCCCATCCGAGCGCCGAACCGATTCAATCTTATACTTACCGCTTAAAAGAGATAGGTATCCCATTAAAAATTTCTCGGCGGATAAATTGCTGTCGAACACCACATAGCCGTTCAAAAGGGATGCCCTCCGGTCCTTGGCCTCATAGACCTGGAGGCGGTCCCCCCGCCAGCCCTCGACCGCCTTGAGGGCTTCCTCCTCCGGGACATACTGCCGAAGAAGGAGTTGGAGGCCGTATTCGCCCAAACTATCCTGCCAAATCAGGGAGTAGTCCTCGAGAACCCCCGGGGAAAGATCCTCGATGGTCACGCGGAAGGTTTTTTCTCGGCGGGGAAAAAACACATCCGGATGCAGGATCTGCCGGGTCGTGGTAGGAGGATGTTGGAATAGATACTCCATGCCGTTCCAACCATAGGCTTTGACATAATTTTGAAGGAAGGCCGAGCCGTAGACATAGGGAAAGTTGATCGCATCGTTGAGGACGACCCTGCGGCCCATGGCCCTTTGGCCCGACTCTTCCAGGAAATGATTCAACCTCATCCAATCGGCTATGTTCACCAATTGGGTAAAATCTTCCGCCTTGTCCTCCAGCGAGTAATTTAAGGCGATCGCCGTCGCCTCCCCCTCCATGACGCTGGTTCGGGCGAATTGGGCGTCCAAAGAAAGGCTCCCGCCCTCTTGGAGGAAGGCCTCCAAGTCAAAATATTGGTCCTGAAGGGCGTGGTCCAACTCATGGGCCAGGATTCCCTCCAACCGATCCTGGTCGATCCAATCGGCGATAAAGAGGGTTTTGGACCGGGGGTCATAGAAGCCCTGGGCCTCCGCGAGAAAAGAATCCAGGTAGGTTTGAATGATGTCGGTATTTTCCGGAAGGAACCCCAGTAAAACATAGGCCTTCTCAACGGATCTTTTTTTATCGGAGGGATATCGCTCTTGAAGCTTCCGGAAATAATATTCCCTGAAGAAATCCCTGCCGGCGAATTTCTTAAGAACGGGATCCTTGATCGGAAGCCCCCTCAAGCTGGAAACTTCCTGGAAAATGTCATCCGCCAAGCGGAAAACCTGTTCCTGGGCCGCCTGGCTCATGGCCTGTCCAGTTGGACAATGGGGGCAGTCCGGCGCGGCGGCGCCACTACCCGCGGCCATCCAAGCGATCAATTCCACTGCCAGCAACAGTGAGATTTTTCGGCTGAAACATAACCTCCCCTTATCAAAAGGGGAGGTTAACTTTTCTCCCTTGTTTTCAAATAGCCGCGGAATCGGCATGCTGAATCAGTCGGTAGCCCGCGTCAATCAGCTCCAGTGTTTTCAAACCCTCCTCACCGGAAACCCATGGGGTTTTTTGGTGCCTGACGCAATGGACAAAATGCTCGTATATGGTCGGATAAAAGCTGTCCTTCGCCAGGGGCGGGAAGGTCTTTCCCGGCTGGTTCCGATATTCCACGGTGATGGGGTCGCCTTTGGCCAGGTTTAAGGAAAGGGAACCCTTGGTGCCGTAAAAATAAAACCGGTTCTGGTAAACCGTATCGGCCCAGCCCACGGTGATCGATCCTACGGCTCCCCGTTTGAAACGGAGCAGACAGTTACAGTGGATTTCCCCCTGTTTGGAGGAGGCGCCAGGCGCTTGCGCCGCCACAGCCCCCGCCATCAAGGCGTCGTCGCCTAACAGGAACCTCAAACTGTCAAAGACATGGGGGCCTAGATCCATCAAAGCGCCGCCACCCGCTTCCTTCTTGTTGAAGAACCAATCGGCTTTCGGACTCCAAGCTTGGGGGCCCCGGTGGGTCAAGGAGCATTTGAAAGCGAACACCTCGCCAATCGAATTTTTCCGGAGCAGTTTTTCCGCCGTCCGAACTGCGGGGTCAAACCTCATGTTGTGGTGCACCATCAAGGTTCTTTTGCTTTTCTTGGCCGCCTGGATAATCTTCATTCCCTCGATCTGGTTCAAAGCCATGGGCTTTTCCAGCATCACGTGCTTCCCTTCCTGGAAAGCCTTCAAGGCGATGGGAAGATGGGTGTAATTGGGGGTACAGATGGAAACCGCGTCCACATGGTCGGACTCCAGCAGGCGGTTCCAGTCCTTGTAAATATGGGGAACGCCGTAATGGGTGGCGATTTGTTTGGCGTGGGCTTCCCGGGAGGAGTAGAGGGCCGTCACTTGGCAGCCTTCGGCCTTGCTGTAGCCAGGCAGGTGGGCTTTTTCGGCGATTTGGCCCAGGCCGATGATGCCGATGCGTAGGGGGGTGTTCTTTTTCATGGGGGCATTATATCGAAAAGAAAGGGATTTTATCTGCGAAGAAATAAACAAAGGCGGGTTACCACCAAGACACAAAGACACCAAGGAGGGCCTTTTACACTCCCTTCGAAAAGGATCCAAATCAAAACGAACCCTCTTATTTTTTCTTTGTGCCTTGGTGTCTTGGCGGCGAAACAAGATTTTGGTTTAAGGCCTCACTAAAACCTTCAGGATCTTCCCGGTGGTCCCAAAATCGCCTTTGACCTCGACCCTCAGGTAATACAAGCCCGCCGCGACCGGTGTTCCCTTTTTGTCCTTCAGGTCCCAGGTGACCATTCCCAGGCCGTTGATTGTGTTATCCCCTTCCCGAATTTTCCGGAAGGCCGTGGTAAAGACGGCCCAATGGATTTGGGCCTGGCCGGGAGTCCTCATTTCCACCGTTACCGGAATCAGCCCATCGGATGGGTTGGGATAGGGATAGGAGATGGCCACTTCCGTCGTTGCGGCGGTGGAGGTAAAGGTTTGGGTGGGCGTGTTGGTCGCGGATGTAGTAGCGGTCAGGGTCGGGGTCCTCGTCGGAGTAAGGGAAGGCGTCACAGTGGGAGTTGCTGTCGGGGTTTTCGAAGCGGTTGAGGTCGGGGTCTTCGTGGGAGATGGCGAAGCCGTAGTGGTGAGTGTAGCTGACGGAGTCGGCGTAAACGAGGGCGTCGCGGTGGACGTGGGACTGGGGGTCGCGGAAGCTGTGAAGGTATTCGTCGAAGAGGGTGAAAGGGTGGCCGCCGCGGTTCTTGTGGGTGAAGCGGAGGCTGTAGCGGTGGGCGTCGCCGAGGAAGTCGGGGTCGTTGAATTGGTTGCCGTTGGGCTGGGTGAGTTAGTCGCCGATAGGGTGGCGGTCGCGGTGGGACTTGGGCTGGGGGTCCGGGAAGGGGTCGCGGAGGCCGTTGAGGTTGCGGTCCTGGTCGACGTAGACGAAGCCGAAGCGGTCAGGGATGGCGTAGCCGTTATCGATGCCGTTGAAGTTGCGGTCCTCGTGGCGGTCTGGGTCGGTGAAGCCGTAGCGGCAGGCGTAGCCGAAGAAGTCGGCGTCGTTGAATCGGTCGGGGTAACGGTGGGGGTCCGGCTGGCCGTATTGGTAATAAGCGGGGTGTTGGATGGCGTGGAAGTGATCGTGGCCGTTGGGGTAGAACTCGAGGTGGCGGTTCGAGTTTGAGTGGAAGTAGGTGATTTGGTTGGCGAAGACGAAGCCGTCGCGGTCATCGAAGGGGAAACCGTCGCGGTGGCCGTCGGGCTTTTAGTGGGGGTGGAGGTCGCGGTCCTGGTCAAGCTGTTGGTTGCCGTGGGAGAAGGGGTAAGGGAAGGCGACCTGGTTGCGCTAGGGGAGGGTGTGGACGTTGCCGTCCTGGTCGCGGTTGGGGTGGGGGTCCAGGTCGCGGTGGAGGGAATGGTGTAGGTTGGGGTTGGCGTGGCCGTATTCGTCGTGGGGCAATTCAAGGTCGGCGTGGAGGTAGGGGTGAGGGATGGAATGGGCGTGCAGGAGGCCCCTCCGCAGGGTGAATTTACCTCATAGGCGTGTTTCGCCGCCCAAATACAGTTTGCCCTCATATAGTACGCCGCGCGGACTCCCCCCAGCCCCGTCCGCCAGGCCTCCGGGGTCCGGAACCACATCTGTCCCGTGTTCCAAATGGTGTTGTAGAGGCTGTTCCCGATGGAAACAGCCTGGGTGAACATCCCCTGTTGGATCATGCCGGCCACCGCTCCCCAGCTGGTTCCCACCCAGTTTTCCTGGCTTTGGGGGGTGCCAGTATCAATGGCTCCCGCCGAGGTCATGACATTCACCACTCCATGGGCCCCGGCGTCGAACTTGGCCCAGTTGTTATCGTGCACCGCCTGCCAGGCGCTCACCGCGTGGGCGGTTGGCACCACATCGGCCAACCCGCAGGCCTTGGCGTACCATTGCCCGCAAAGCTGGTCGCTCATGATGCGGGCCACACCGGTCACGCCCCCCGCGCCGCTTCCAGTGTCGATGTTGTAGTAATTCCCCCCGGCGTTCCAAAGATTTCCCTCGAAGTCCGCTTGTCCCAAGGTCAGCCAGGAATTGTAGGTGGTTGCCAAGGCCGCGTTGCCCTGCTGGGTGGCCATGGCCTTGGCCGCCTCGCAGGCCGCCAGGTACAGGCTTCCGCAATAGGCCGTTTCGCCGGTGAGGCCCAGGTCGTCGTAGGTCTGATCGATGCCGCTGGAGATGGGAAGGTTGTAAGTAACGCCTCCCGAAACGCATTGGCCGTGCACTTTGGTCATGGCGGCCTGCACCGAGGGCCAGCAATAGTTCAGGAAGGCCGCGTCGCTCTTCCCCGTCATCTCCCAATCCCGGTAAACCATCAGCACCAGTTTGGAGTTGAGGTCTTTCCAGGTGGTGGAATCGCGGTAGGTGTAGGAGTTCCAGCGGGTGAAGACGTCATTAAGCCCGCCAAAATCGTGGGCGCAGGTGCCGATGGCGGCAGGCCTGGGCAAAGCCTGGGAGGGACTCACAACCACGCTGTCGCTGAATTGCTCCACTTCCTGCTTGTCGATATTGGGCCAGTTATCGGCCAGGGCCCAGGAACTGTAAAAGCGCACGTCCGAGGTTCCGTAAAAACTGTAGACATAGCATTCCAAACTGGAAAACATGTCAGGGCCCGCGTCATAGGCGGTGGAGCCGTATTGCCCCGCCTCCCATATCGTGCCCCCGATGGCGTAATAATAAAGTTCGTTAAATAGCATCTGCTTGAACCAATCGGGATAGGGCCCGCCTAGGATGGCGCCCTGCCAATTGTCGATGGAACTTTCCCAGTTCGGGTAATTGGCCAAGGCGTCGTTGGCGATGCCGAAGGAATTGAGTCCGGTCCTTCCGTAGGTGCGCGTGTATTCCCGGTACCATTGGGCGCCGGTGCCGGGCTGGCAAAGGGGAATGTCCCAAGCCAGGACGATGGGAACTTTCACGGTTTGGCCAGGCGCCAGGGTCACCTTGAAGGCGATTCCGCCGATGGAATTGCTCCCGACGCTATTGCCCAGTAGCCCCGCGGCCCCGAAAGAAGTTTCCAGCGCGGCCACGCTGGCCGCCGATTGGTAGGTGACGGTCACGCCGGCGCCGGAACTGCCGGCAAGGGTGAATTCACCCTGGGATTTGGAAGTCGCGTTTCCACCGGTCCTGGTCAGGACCAAACCCGTGTGGCTCCACGAGACGCTGGCCGCCGCGCTGGCCCCCCCAAAGGTGTTGTCCCAGGTCAGCATGATGCCCACCTCCGTGGAGAGGCAGGTGTTATTCGTGAATTCCCATTCGTAAATGCCTTCCGGGAAACTGCTTCTGGTGTAATCGCCGGGGATCAGGGGGGTGAATTGGGTTACCCTTGCCTTGCAGGGAAACTTCGAACCGTAGTAATCCACCCAAGCCTTGGGAAAAAGGGAGTAATAGTTGGCTTGGCCGGATCCTAAAGACGCGGCGTTAAGCTTCGTGGTGACAGCGGCCTGGCCCGAGGGCTTTTGGTACATATAAAAGTGGCAGTTGTTGTCGAGGGTATAGGGATTGTTGTTGGTCCAGGTCGTCGGGGCCGCGGCGATATTGAGGCGGCTGAGATAGAAGTCCCCGGCAAAATTCCAGGTGTAGGATCCCGCTCCAAAGCCCCCCACCGGAGCCCCGTCCTGATAGCCCCCGGCATTGATGTCCCTGCTCCAGGCTTGGGCCGGGATGGCGGTGGCGGCGGACAATGGCAGGCATGTAATAAAGAAGAAAAGAAGGGAAAGCAGAAGCGAAAATTGATATGAGCCGGGAGAAAATTGAGTTCCAGAAGGTACTTTGAAGGTCACTTCAAAACCGATCTATTTCGAAGATGTGAGTATTGCTCGTTAAATTTAACACAATTTGAAATAGGGTTGGGATTTGTCGGTAACTTTTCTAAACTTTTACACGAGTTTCAGTTGAACCTGAAACCTACGGAGACCATCGAAAAGTTTGCCAAAGTTAGAAAGGTTTAATTTCCATTCAGTTGCTTGACCCTTTCGGCATCGGGTTGGGCACGGTGATACGACCCGCCTTAAGGTCGGCATGAACTCTCTTCATGTGATTCGCCAAACGGGAATCCACGTCGTGCAACTTGGAGTTTCTAGGCGAGGAGTAACGGGCGTCAGCCTTGCCGGCCTGAATTTATCCCATCCGGGCGGGATGCCACTTCCCCTATTTCCCCAACACAACATCATCCACCCAAAGGTTGAAATCTTCATCACTGAACGACGCGGATGGGGTGAACTCGATATAAAGAACATCACTGAGGTTGAGGGGAATCTGCCTTCCCCAGGTCGGCTGCTTGAAGTCTTGGAGGTTCAAAACGACCTCCGTCCATGGGATGGGGGCCATGAAATCGCTCCGGAAATTGCAGTAATCCCGCACCGCCGCGCGGCCCAGCAGGGCCGAATATTCCTTGCCATCCCCCTTTGCCCAAAATTTCAGGGTTTTAAATCCGCTTATATCCGCCGCGGCTCCCGCCTGGTTGAGGGTCCCCGTCAGCTCCGCGTAGGGCCAGGGCGCCATGCTCTTGCCGAAATGGCCGAAGATATGGGCGGCGAACTTTTCCGATCCCCTCGCCCCCCCGGCCGCGGGAGCGAAGGGGCTGGGACTTAACGTCGTCCCCAATTTATTCTGGTCGAAATCGGCCGTCCATGCCCCGCCCAAGGCGTTGACCGGGGTCCCTCCCTCAAAATCATCCACCAATAACCGGGCGCCATCGGCTTCCACTTTTCGTCCCTGAACCACCGTCACGGGGATGGAATCGAGAACCGCCTGTCCCTCTTCCAGTTTTCGATTGAGCTTGCTCAAGGTTCTTTGCAAATCCCAAATCTCTTTCCCTAAAACCCCGGCCCGATTCGAGCCTTGCGCGCTGAGCTCCGGGCCCTTCCAAGTCACGGCCCTCCCGGCTTCCTCGATTTTTCCGGCCTTCAGCAGATTTTCATGGAGGCCCCCAAGTTTCCCGAAGGCGTCTTGGACCATGCCCGCGAAAGTCGCGGCGGCCCTAGCCAACCCCGAAGCCGGCAGGGTCACGGACCGCGCGCCAAAAGCCCCGCAAACCGAATCCAAAAGCGGGGTTTTCAACCCAACCAGGTCCGCTCCCAAATTCCAAATCATGACCCCCCTCAACCCCTCGTTTTTGGCGTAGTCGCATTTGATTCGAATAGACCCCTTGTCGTCGTAACTAATGACGCCGTTTCCAACCGCCCTTTCCAGATAATCGGCCTTCGCGTCGTCGTCCCATCGGAATTTCCAGTCCCCGTCCAATTCCAGGGGGGCGATCTCATAAAACTGGATCTCCGAGACAACTTTGCTGGCGGCATCCGTGAAATTATCCCCCATATGGGCGGTAAAAAAGTGCTGGCCGTAAAAGGGCAATCCAAGGACGATCTTATCGGCGGGCACCGAGTATTTTCCTTCCAACCGCTTGACCGCCTCATCAACGCTCAATCCGGTGGCCACTTTTGAATTTTTCGAGTCGTAAAGATTCGCGTTATACCCCGAATGCCCGGTCCAATCTCCCGCGAAGTCATAGGTCATGAGGTTGATAAAATCCACCTGGCGAGCGACATCAGCCCAGGCGATATGTTTGCCGTAATAATCACTGGCGCCCAAGGCCGTGGTGATGATCCATTTAGGGAACCGCGCCCGAAGCTCCTTCATAAAGGCGGTATAGGTTTCCTGATCCTGGTCCGTCAGGGCGGAAGGCTCCCAATCCACATCCACGCCGTCATAACGGTGGTCCCCAATGGATTTTTCCAAGGAATCAAAAAAAACTTTTAAGGCTTTCGGGTCGCGGGCCAGTGCCAGCCATTGGCTCGCGTCGGGAGCCGCTCCCCCGAGGGAAGCCAATAACTTCACGCCATGGGCCTGGGCAAGCCTTTGCAAATCGGGGTCCCAAAATCCCGCCGGCGCCTTTATGGAACCGTCGGCTTTCGGCGTGAGAAAGGCCCTGGCGATGTGGGTGAGGGCGCCGTAATTGTAGCTTTCCGGCGGATAAAGGCCGTCGAACCAGACTGCCGAATAACCGAGAACAACCAGGTTGGGGCCGGCAATGGCGGGAATGGAAAACAGAAAATAGAAAATCGGCACAAATAGCGGGAAGGAGAACCTTTTCAAAAAACCCCCAAAAAAATAAGAAATATTTTACTGCCGATAAAAGCCTCTCTTTTTTATATCCATCCCAAGGAAGGGCCAGGCCTGAAACCGGGGAAAATCGCCGATTGTTTCTTGACGCCCAGGTGTTTTCCCAAGGCCTCGCAAAGGACCTGGCGGAAATCCGTGTTCACGGGAAGATCCCTTCCCTCATTCAGATTTTCCCTCTCCAGCCCGCTCCACTTGCCATAGACCCTGCCCCCCTTAACGGGGCCTCCCAACAGGAACATGACGCTGCCGTGGCCGTGGTCCGTGCCTTGGGACCCGTTCTCGGCGACGGTTCGCCCAAACTCCGTCATGGAAACCACCACCACATCCCCCGCCTTATCGCCCAAGTCCCTCCAGAAAGCCGAAAGGCCCTTTCCCCAATCCTCCAGGAGCGACCCTAACCTGTAGCTTTCACCCGTGTGATGGTCCCATCCCCCGATATCCACGAATGCCACCTTCACGCCGGCACCCGATTTCAGGATGGAGGCCAAGTCCGAAAGGGCGTGGCCTAGATAGCCGTTTCCATAACCCCCCTGGGAAGATCCCCGGGCTGCGCCGAGCAGCGACTGCAGTTTTTTGATGGAATCGGCCGTGGCGAGTCCGGCCTTGCCCAACAGTCCTTCCGAACCGGAGTACATGTCCTCAAAGGTCTTGGCCGCCTCGGGCCCCTGGCTGAAGGCGTAGTCCTTCAGGCTGGTCATGGAGGTCACGGGGATTTCCCCCCTGAGAATCCTGGGAGGCCTGGCGGAAATGGCGATGGCCGCCAAGGGGTCAAGTCCAGCCTTGGGGAAGGACCCGGCTGTCCGGTTGAGCCATCCGTCCGCGGTTCCCTTCACTCCAGGCGTCCCCGTTTCCATGTAGTCTTGCGCGTCGAAATGGGAGCGGCTGGAATCCGGGGATCCGGCGCTGTGGACCAAGGCCAAATGGCCCTCCTTCCACAACGGCAAAAGGGGAGCCAGTGAGGGATGGAAGCCGAAACGGCCGTCCAGGTCCAGGATGCCGGACTTGATCCCGATGGTCGGCCTGGCTTTCAAGTACAGTGGATCAGCGAAAGGAATGACCGTGTTGAGACCGTCGGCGGCTCCCCGTTGGAAAAGGACGACCAGGGTCTTGGAATTCGAGTTCGGGCCCGCCGCCAGTTTCGCCGCCGCGTGCAGCCAGGGCGGCAGGGACCAAAGGGCCAGTCCCGCGCCCAAGGTGCCGGTCATTTTAAAAAAGTCCCTGCGTGACAACTTGGGATTGTATCGGGGATCCATGCTCAACTCCTGTCATTTAGGTCTGGCAAACCTTCCCTCCCCCCCAAGGGGCGGGGGAGGGTCATCTCCTCTGAAAATCCGGCGAAGCCAATACCAAAGCCGCCAATTTGCGGGTATCCAGGGAAGGTTGGTCCGCCAACAACGCCTGTTCCGTTTTCGGGGACATTTCGCCGTTCAAGAGAATCCTCGAGACATTTTGAAGAACGGCCTTCCCGCCTCCCCCCGCGGCGCCCTTCTCGAAGGGCTCCAGGTTTACGACCGGCCCCTCCTTCTCCGTCGCGTCGAACAGTTTTGCCGCGAAATTGGTTCGTCCCAGCAACGAGGCGGAGCTTATCCAGGCGTTGGCAGTCTGGGGGTAACCGGTCGGCGCCTCGCATCGATAAAGGGGCTGGCCCATGGATTCCAGCACATGGATGGAGGGGTTCCAATCGCCCGGGTGCGCGTCCACCGCCCTCATGGCGCTGGCGACATATTCGAAAGGCGTTTTCACCTTGGCCCGGTAATATTGGGGGTCGAAAAATTCGGGCGAATCGAGGATGACCCGAAGGGTTTCCTTGATGTCGCAGTCCGATTCCAGGAACTTGGCCGCGACCCTTTCCACGAGGGCGGCCGGTGGGTTGTCGGCCACGAACCTCTGGCATAGCTTGAAGGCAATCCTATTGGCTGTTTCCGGGCGGCGGGAAAGCATGGCCAACACCGCTTCCCCCTCCTTGACGCCGTCGTTGGGCCCGAAGGAATGGCCCAGGATAAACTTGGGGTTGCCGTCATGGTGCCAGGGCTTGAACTTGAAGGCCACGGGCTGCGGCGCCGAATCGGGTTGGAGTCCTCCGACCGACCATCCGGTGAATACCCTGGCCGTCTCCACGACGTCCTTTTGGGTGTAGCCGCCGTCCACCCCCAGGGTGTGGAGCTCCAATAGTTCCCTGGCGTAATTTTCGTTGAGGCGCAGGCCCTGGCCCGGCATGCTTTGCATCATCATGGCCCCACCGCCTTTGCCGGTCATGCCGGGATCGGCCAGAGGCTTGAAGTTGGGGTCGGCGAAATTGTCGTTATTATCCAGGTAAACCATCATGGCCGGGCTTTTGGCCACGGCCATCAAAAGATCCTTGAAATTACCCAGGGCATTGGGCCTGATGACCTCCCTTTCGTAGGTCCCGGTGCACCATTCCACCTCATTCTTGTCGAAGGCGACGTTGAAATGGTTGAACCAAAAATCCACCATCACCTCATATAACTGGCGCCTGCTTACCAAGGCCCTTGTCAACTTGGCCGCGGCCAAATCATTCACCATGCTGAAGATACGGCCGTAGGCTTCCTCATTTTGGGCCGGCGAGAGGGCTTTATTCCGAAGGTCCGGCCTCATGATATTGACTCCCGGCTGGGGATATTCCATCAATAATGAATTGATGCTTTCCTTGACCGTGGAATAGGGATCCAAGTCCTTCTCACAGGCCGAATCATCGATCATGTCCGGATTCAGCTGTTCCCTCAGGAAGGCGTCCAGCCCCATCTTGCGCACCAGCTCCAAATCCCCCGGCTTGGGCCCGAAGGTAAAACGGTTGAGAACCTGGAGGCATTTTTGGTCCAAGGTCAAGGCTGGGGTTTGGGCCAGGCCGGGAGAGCCCAGAGCCAGTGCGATTAGGGCGAGGAGGGAAAAGGAAAAATTTTGAAACCTTTTTTGGAAAAGGACCATAAAAAAAGGATAACCCTTTTTGCCTGGGGCCACAAGGGCATTAACCGGGGCACTTGAACCACCAAGGGCCCCAAGGTCACCCCGAAAGACAAATAAAAATTAACTTTTTCCGGCATTTTCGCCCAAATCATACTTATCGCCCCCCTTTTCTTGGCGTCCTTGGCGCCCTTGGTGGTTTAATAGTCTTATCGTTTGAGCCTTAATTTCCGGGAGGCATTATGAAAAGGCTTCACCTGTTCCTCGCTGTTTTTTTTACCGCGACCCTTCTGAGGGCCGACTCCCCCCCCCAGGAAGGGTCCCTCAAAGGATGGTCCAACGACCAGTTGAAGGCGGAAGTTTACCGCCTGAGGCGGGAAATACAGGACTTGAGGGAAAAGCTCGGCATGAGCGACACGGTGGAAATAAAAAGCAAAAACTCGGTGAAAATCCCGAAGGATTCCTGGAGGTTGGACGACTTCGAGGGCCCTTCCCCCGCCTCGGGCATCGGCGGTTGGTCGGTTGAGTTTGACCACAACAACATGGGAACCATTCTTCTCCCGAATCCCTACCAGCGGCTGGAGGGCGGGTCGCCGCTCTCTCCCGGTTTCTGCGCCGGCATGAAGGGCCACTTGGGCCCCAGCGAGGCTCCTTGGACCTGGGCCTACCTCCAGGCGAACCTGAACAGCCAGGGAAGCACCGTGGACTTGAACGGTTACAAGGAACTTTGGTTCGCGGCCAAGGGCGATGGAAAATATTACATCACGACCTTAAGAAGGGCGGTTGTGCAGGACTATTGCGATTTCCAAGCCGACTTCATCGCCCCTGAGCAATGGACCCTGGTGAAGATTCCCCTGAACCGTTTCAATCAGCCTACATGGGGCACTTCCTATCCCCGCACCTTTCCCGATGTGAAAAACATGGCCTTTTCTCCGGAACTCCACGAGGCGGATTACGACCTGAGGGTGGATGATATTGTTTTCGTGAAGTAATGTTCCGGAATCAACGCAGGGGATCTGTTGATCGCGTCCCTCGACCTTTAAGACTTCCCTCTCCCGCAAAGGGATAGGGCAATTTTAAAAATAAAAAAAGGGCGGGACTTTGGAGTCCCGCCCTTTAAAAATCAAGCTTCCTTTTTTAATTATGCTTGTCCTGATAAATCTCCCCGGACCGCCTATTTTCCTGGCGCTCCAGCTTGGCCCTATCCTCGTTCGTCAATTTACCGCCGTCTTTTCGCAGGTCCCTTCTGCGCTCCCGGTTAATGTGGCGGCCTTGCCGGGCCAATTTGCGGTGTTCCTTCTTGCTGATCGACCCGTTTTGGACCCCCTCCTGAACCCGGTCATGCTGCCGCTCCAACCGAGCCTTCGGGCTCATCGCCGGATTATTGCCGTTCACGTCCTGGGCGAAAGTGAATCCCACCGAACCAGCCACGAACAACGCTGTTAAAACCGCCAAGGTTTTTCTCATGGTCCTTCTCCTTAATTGAGTAAATTCAACCGACGCTTTTTGGACGGGGGCGGAGGCCGAAAAGTTTCACTGGAAAACCGGGGAAAAGGGGCCAGTGACGGGGCCCTGGTCAGGCCTTCTCGTACAAGCTGACCTTAAAGCCGCTGGGGAGCGTGGCTTGTCCCTTGGACTCAAAGGCCATATCCCTATAGTAGCGGTTGATCCTGGGATTTTCGGCCATGCAGTCCAGCCGGACGGTTTTTCCCTTGGCCCGGATGACGCCCATCGCCCAGTCCAGCAGCTGTTTGCCGATTTCCTTACCGGCGTATTTCCTTAAAACCGCCATTCCATGGAGATAGCCCGCCTTCCCATCCTTTCCCTTTTCACCCCAGCTCACCGAATCCTCCCAGGTGATCGTGATGGTTCCAATCGGATGGTCACCCTGGAAGAGCAAATAGGACTCCCCTTCCTGAACCGGCTTGTGGACAAAATCCTCACCCTGGGCCATGAGGATTCCGGCCCATTGGTGGATGCCCTTGGCTTCCAGCCAGCGCGCGGCATCCTGTTTAATCCCCAAAACAACCGCCTTTTCCGCGGAACTCGCCTTGCGGACGAGAAGGTTTCCTATTTGGGTTTGGAGGGTGGAAGACACAATCGCCTCTTAACGGCTTTTATCCATGACCGACAAGGCCAAATTCGCGCGGCGGAGCCTGTTGGAAATCGAGGTCATCAAGGTCATCAGGATCACCACGCCCTCGCGGGGATTTTCCTCGAAAAACTTCTTGAGGTCCGTCCCGCGGATAATGTGGACGTCGCAATCCTCGACCGCCCTGACCGAGGCCGAATAGGGGGCTCCGTCAAAAACGCTCATTTCCCCGAAAGTGGATCCCCTGGAAATTCTCGCCAAGGATTTTTTCTGGGAGCCCTTCGCCTTGGAGGATTTGGTCACTTCCGCCTTGCCGTTGATGAGGATGTGGAAACTGCCGCCCTGTTCCCCTTCCCGGATGATCATGTCGCCTTTTTTAAAGTTTTGCACGATTCCAAGCCGGAAAATTTGGTTGATGACTTTATTATCAAGCCCCTCAAACAGGTTTACTTCCTTGAGGAAATTGGAGACTTTGGATTCTTTTCGGATCGTCATCAGGCCCTCCGCCTTGAGGTTTGTCAAAGATTGGGTTCATCATAACCCCGCCACTGTCCCAATGAAAATGAAAACCGGATGGAAAAAACCGGAATAAACGCGAACCGACCTTACAGGACCAAAACCTTCACGATTTTCGAGGCTTTCCCGAAAGGACCCGACACTTCAAGGCGGATGTAATAAATGCCCCTGGCAGCCGGATCCCCCCGCTTATCGGTCAAGTCCCAACGGAAGAGGCCAAGGTCCGTCATCGCCAAATCCCCCTTGTTGATTTTACGGAAGGCCGTGGTAAAGACGGCCCAATGGATGACCGCTGGTCCAGGCGCCCTAATGTCGACCACTACCGGCGATCCATCCTTGGAAGGATTGGGATAAGCCGGCGAGAAGCTGACGCCGGACGAAAAAACAGTAGGGGTAAAAGTGGGAGGGTTCGAAGGTGTGGGGGTGGGGGTTTGAGTAAAGGTTGTGGTCGGGGACCAGGTGGCTGTTTGGCTTGGGGTGCTCACGGGAGAGGAAGTTGGACTGTCGGAAGGCGTTGAGGTCGGAGACAAGCTGGGAGTCCGAGTCGCGGTGGGGGTTGGTGTGAGGCTGGCCGTTTTCGTCGCGGATGGCGTGGGACTGTGAGTGGGGCTGGTGGAAGGAGTGGAACTGGGGGTCAAGGTGGGGCTGGAAGTGGGCGAAACGCTGGCGGTCTTGGTGGAAGTTAATGTCGGAGTGAGGGTCGCCGCGGGGGTTTGAGTAGGGCTGTCCGAAGAGGTGCTGGTTGGTGAAGCCGTGGGACTATTCGTTGCCGTGGGGGTGGGGCTCCTTGTGGCGGAGGGAGAAGGAGTGAAGGTAAGGGTCTTGGTCGGCGTGTTGGAAGGAGTATCCGTAATAAGGGGAGTGTCCGTGGGGGTTGGCGTCACCGATGTCGTTGGTGAAGGCGTCGGAGTTGGGCTGGAGGTGGGGGTCCGGGAAGCAGTTCCTGTGGCGCTAAGGGTTGGCGTCGAGGTTAAGGTGGCCGTGACAGAAAAGGATGCCGTTGCGGTTGGGCTTTTCGTAGGCGTGGTGGTGAGGGACGGCGAAGGGCTGTTGGTGGCGGTGGGGGAAGCCGTCCTGGATGGGGTGGAAGTGGGCGAGCTTGAGGGAGTGGACGATGGAGTCCCGGTTGGGGACGGCGTGGAGGAAGGAGTCCGGGAAGCGGTTAACGTCGCGGTGGAGGAAGGAGTTCCTGTCGGCGGAAAGGTCGCGGTTTTCGTCGGACTGTTGGAGGAGGTCACGGTAGGGCTAAGGGTCGCCGTCCTCGTCGCCGTGTTACTGGGGCTCAGGGTTGGAGTCGGGCTTGCGGTCGGAGTGGCGGTCCGGCTGGGGGTCGCGGTCGCGGTTTTGGTGCCAGTGGCCGTAACGGTCGGAGTCATGGTAAAAAAAAACGTGGGTGTGGGAGTGGGCGTCCCTGGCACTGGCACGTTGGCGGCCAGGATAAAAACCAAAGGGGCGTTCCAATTGATGGCCTCCTCATTGGAACCATAAGCGCCCTGGATATCGGCGTAACATAAGGCAGGCTTGGTTCCAGGCGAAGTGGGAGTAATCCCGTCCCCGGAAGTGCTTTGATTGGGGCCCCCGACCAGCATTCCTGGCCAGGGCAGGGTGTTGGCATCCGACCCGCTGGGCCGATGGTGGGGATGAAGGGGGAAGGTTGTCCCCAAACGGGTGACAAAGGAAATTTTGTTGCCGTTGCGGCCCAATAAATAATGGATATCGTCCAACACCGCCTGAACATAGTTATTGCTCGGACTCATGGCGTTAGCCATTAACAGCATGACGCCGAAATTGCCCACTCCCCCGTTGGATCCCCAGATGTAATGGGCGGTGGATAAACTGACCCTATAGCCGTCGGAAGCCTGGCGGACCGTGACCGCGTTGGCTGCCGCGAGGGTGTCCGTCCGGATCGCCGTGGAAACCGCCGCCGAGGGCGTCCTTCCCGAAAGGTAGGAAAAGTAATAGCTCCACAAAGCCAGGTTTTTCACCGTGGCCCAATCCTGGGGGTAGCCGGTGGTTGAGATCAAAGGCGATGTCCCCGCGTTTGCGGTGAAGTAGGTGTTGTAAGCGGCACCCCCGGTGGTCCGGAACAGCTCCGCCGAAGCCCAAAGCCTTTCGTCGGTCACGGTGCCGTCGCCATAGGTTCCGGTGGAAATCCCCGCGGGATTGGCCGTAAAGGTCACATTGGGATTCAACTGCACCCATCCCCAGGCCGTGACCGCCGCCTGGGAGCAAGCCGCCGAAAAAGCGGCGTCATAGGGTTGATAGAGCCTGGCCGCGATCGCCATCACGGCGGCGAAATCCGCGCTGGCGGCAGTGGTCTTATAGGGCGCGGCGCCCTTGCCGATAATATACCTGGTTCCAGCGCTGTCCACTTCCGGCATCTCAAAAATGTCGAAGGCGGCGGTGGAGACTTTATGCCACACTCCTCCGTCCGTGTCCTGCATGGTCCTCATCCACTCCAGGTTCCACCGGGCCTCGTTCAATAGATCCGGCGTCCCGTTTCCCGATTCCGGTATTTGGAGATTGACGGTCCCGATCCGATTGGCGAACCACTCATAAGTCCAAAGCAACTCCCCCGTGGAAATCCCGGAGTTGACGACGTATTTTCCATAATCCCCCGCGTCGTGCCATCCCTTCGTGGCGGTCTTGGTTCCGGTGACCCCTGAGGAAGCGTGAAAGGTCCCGTCCGCCGTGTGGCAAGCCCCATGGGTATAGCCTGGGAAAGAGGGAGCCAAATCCACCGCCGTGCCGCAGCGCTGGCCGTAATAAAATCGGGTGGCCAGGTAAAAGGCCTTGGCAAAAACATTGGGATCAATCGAGAAGTTATAGCTCTGTCCCAGACCTGCCACGTCCAGGTAATAGTCGCCGCTGGCGGTCACCGACGAGAAATCGGCCCGTTGAATGGTCAACCCCGAGTTATTGTCCAAAACCCCAGCGGTCAAGGTCCCTGAAAAAACAGTCGCCCCACCGGAAACCTGCCGGACTGAAAAGGCTCCGGTGGCCGAGGAATTGGTGACCATCGCGAGCTTCGCCTCGGTGGAAACATACCCGGTTTGGTCCACCTGGATATCGGGAGTCACGGCCGCGAGAACCGGCCAAGGCAGGGAAAGGAATAACAATAAACCAAGTTTTGAAGAACGATTCAAGGAATGGACCGGACCTTATTTTTTTCCGCTGCGAAATTGTTTCCGCAGGGTCCGGCCATGGTATCTCAACCGGGAAAAATAAGCGAAAAAGCAATGAAAATGGGTTGAACGATAATCAAGGTGATGAAACCGCTCCCAGTCCGAGAGAAAAATTATTTTTCCTTCGTTCGACGGATCAATGGAAGACGAGAACCTTGGTGAACTGTCTCCCGACAAATCCGTTGTTGATATCCCTCAGCTCCGCCACAGCGATATAAAGGCCGCTGGCCAAGTTTCCAGGATCCCAGGGCGCGCTGTTGGAACCGGGGGCTCCGAAAAACATGGCCACCCTTTCCCCCACGACGGTAAAGAGGGAAACCCTCAGGGTCAGTTTGACCGTTGAATCATTAAAGAAAGTCGCTGGTCCGCTGACCCTCGTCAAGATGTTCGGAATGGAATAGGTTTTCCCCATCCCCGATGAGGCGTTGGAGCTGAGCAAGGTTACCTGGCGGGTGATCGTGGAATCCGATCCCTGTCCATCGACCGCGTGGACTGTTATGAAATATTGGCCGCTTTGAAGGATATTCCCTCCATCGCCCTTTCCGTCCCAAACCACGGTCGTTCCATTGCTCAAAGCGATCGAAACCTGGGTCGGCGAGTTATTGGTAACGGGTCCGTTGGTGGGTTGGATCACGGAGCTGGAAATGTCCATGGATGAAATCGTCGAGAGTCCCGGGTCATCCACGTAAGAATATAAGTGGCGCACCACCTCCCCCGCCTCGTTGTAAACCAAGATCGTCGATTTATACAATGAACGGCTCACCATGGCCTGCTGGGTCACGCTCCGAACCACCCCAAAGCTATCCACGTTATCCACCTTGATATTGTAAATGCCGTTGGGCGCCGGTTCCCCGACCGCGTTGGTCCCATCCCAAGTTCCGATGGGGGCCCCTTGGAAGTAAATGTCAATATGGCCCGAGGGCCCCCTCAGGCTGGAGATGACATTGCTCCCTTCCAGGGTGAAATTATCAATGGGGTCCTGGAATTTTTGGACCAAGATAACCTTAATGACCTCGCCAGCTTCGTTATAAACCGATACCCGAACCGTATATTGGCCCGGGATGGTCGGGGTGGACGTGGCGGTAGCGGTAAAGGTCGAGGTGGCCGTTAAGGTAGCGGTCCAAGTCGGGCTGTTCGTGGCGGTTTGGCTGGGGGTAGCCGTGGCCGTAAAGGTTGCCGTGTTCGTAAAGGTCCTGGTGGGAGTCCTGGTCGGACTGTTCGTCGGGCTGTTGGTGGCCGTTCTGGTCGGGGTGATGGTTGCCGTGGTCGTAAAGGTCGTGGTGGGAGTTTGGGTCGGACTAGGGGTCGGGCTGTTGGTGAAGGTATTGGTAATGGCTGGCGTGACCGTGGGGGTCAAGGTCGGGCTGTTGGTGGGCGTCCTGGTAGGCGAAAGGGTGGCGGTATTCGTAAAGGTGGGGGTGGGGGTCCAGGTCGGCGTATCGGTGGCTGTATTGGTGATCAAGGGCGTATTCGTCGGGGTGTTGGTGAGGGTGGGAGTTGCGGTATTCGTGAAGGTCTTGGTGGGCGTAGCCGTCGGTGTGATCGTCGGGGTGTTAGTGGCGGTATTCGTGATGAGCGGTGTATTCGTGTTGGTGTTGGTAACCGTGGGCGTGGGGCTGTTAGTGGCGGTGTTCGTCGCCGTGTTGGTGAGGGTCTGGGTCGGGCTAGGGGTGGGGGTAGGGGTCGGCGTACGGGTAGGGGTGTTCGTTGCGGTATTGGTGATGTTGGGGGTATTCGTGTTCGTGTTCGTGACGGTCGGTGTCGCGGTATTCGTGAAGGTGAGGGTCGGTGTGGGAGTGGGCGTCAAGGTCGGCGTCCGAGTCGGGCTGTTGGTCGGGGTCACGGTGGCGGTATTGGTGAAGGTTCGGGTGGGAGTATAGGTCGGCGTGATGGTCGGTGTATTGGTGGCGGTGTTGGTGATGAGGGGAGTATTGGTGTTCGTGTTGGTGATCGTGGGCGTGGGAGTACGCGTCGCCGTGTTCGTGAAGCTGTTGGTTGGGCTGACGGTGGGCGTGTTCGTGGCGGTGGGTGACGGCGTCCTGGTGGGGCTCGGCGTCGGGGTGCGGGTCGGGCTGTTGGTGGGGGTGTTCGTGTTGGTGTTCACCACCGTATTGGTCGGGGTGTTGGTGGGTGTTGGGGTCGGAGTACGGGTGGGGGTCAAGGTCGGTGTGATCGTGGGGCTATTGGTGGCAGTCCTGGTGGGGGTCACGGTCGCGGTCGGAGTGAATGTATTGGTGGGGGTTAAGGTGGGGGTCGGCGTGGGCGTACGGGTGGCGGTATTGGTATTCGTGACCATTGGCGTGGGGGTGGGTGTCTTGGTGGCGGTATTGGTGAGGGTATTCGTAGGGGTGGGGGTTGGAGTACGGGTCGCGGTGTTGGTATAGGTCAAGGTGGGGGTCGGTGTCGGGGTCCTTGTCGCCGTGTTGCTATTGGTCGGTGTCGGGGTCGGAGTCCGGGTCGCGGTATTGGTATTGGTGATCAGGGGCGTCGGGGTGGGGGTCGGGGTAGCGGTCCTGGTGAAGGTCGGCGTGGGGGTTCGGGTGGGAGTGTTGGTGAAGGTCGGGGTGGGCGTCTTGGTCGGGGTATTGGTGGGGGTGAAGCATTTGGCGGTGATGGAAAGGGGGACAGTGGAGGTCGTCACGCCACAGGTTCCGCCACCAGTGATATAGGCGTAATTATTGACGACCGTACAAGCCTCGCCACCGATGTTATTTTCCTGGTAATTCAACCCGATGGTCACACATGTGTTTCCGGGGATATTTTCCACCTCAAATGCCGGTGAATTGGTGGTGTTGGAAACCAGGTCGACCGCAGCGGAGGAAACCCAGGACCCGGTATGCCATACGTTCATGGCGTTGTCATTGCCCCCCCCGATGAGGTACCCGTTGAAGTTCCACCCAATTTGCCCGCTGAGCATGTCCTGGATGGTTACCGGCGAGTCATAGGCGGTCGCGCTGGTATTGCAAAGGACAACGAGGTAGGTAATGGGGCCGTTCGAGTTCAGGTTACTGTTGGCGGTCGACTTTGACAGCGTGAAGGACCCCACGTTGATGGCCGAGGAACCGGGGATTCCAGCGCCCAGACTGCTGGTGACGGAAGCTGTGTTGGTCAAAACACCCGCCGGACAGCCGCATCCAACTTTGGCCGTGATAGTGCAACTGACGGGATTCGCGCAAGCGGTAAAATTACCGGCGTTCCAACTGACCGAATTGCCGGCGACTGTTCCGCAAGAACTCGTAACATTCGTCATGCAGGCGGGAACCGGATCCGTCACGATCACGTTGTTCTCAGGGACGAGGCTCCAGACCGTCAAGTTGTCGTAATAAACCTCGCCTAAGTTTGCCTGGAAGCCGAAATTACCAGTGGTGTTTCCCGGCGCCGTCAAGGACGCGTCGGATCCCGTTAGCATCCAGCCTCCTGGTTCCGGCGTACCCCGGGGCCAGGCTTTCGCATACACGTTGTTGCCGCAAACCCTCACCCTGACCGTGTACCAAGTACTCTTGGGTACACATGCGATTGATGTGTTGCTGGCCACGGGCGTAAATGTGGTCTGGCTGCAGGCCGCGCCGGCTGGGGTTACCTTATCAAAAAAAAGCGCGCTGGAACTGTTCGCCGCACAGGTGTCCGTCATTTGAAAATGGTCCAAACGTACCATGAAATAGGTTTGGCAGCTGATATTGCGGAAAATAAGCACAGAATCCTCGTCCGGGGATAAGCTTTGGACCGGAATCATCGTGTCATATAAAAATTCGGCATCGCCCACCATCGGACCGCCCGTGTTGATGTATTGGGGAAAGTGATTCAGCGTGGGATCTGCGCCAGGGCCATAATGCAAGGCTCCGCCTGTGATCATCCAGGAACCCCATCCAGTAGCCTGTTCTGTCCAAACAGGTAAGGTTGTGAAATTATTGGTGTAAACTTGGTTCGTGGTCGCGGCTCCCGGCTGGACGATCAAATTCCAAGTGACCGTATTCCCAGGCTGATAGTCTTGTTGCGGAGAGGACTTATCGACTCGGGCCGCTTCCAGTCGCACAGGCAGGAGCCCGAACGAGCCCAACAAAACAGCTGTCAGGAAGAGTTTTTTCGAGAGGATTCCGGTCGATTTAAATAACAGGAGGTTCATAACGTTTGTAAGTTTACCTCGAAAATCACGCCTACCTATGTGACTTAAACCATTGTCGGATGAAATATTTAAGACACTTTCCAACGTTTAATGTTAAAACGCTCAAACCACAAGATACAAAACCTAAAAATCGTATTTTTCTTGGAAATAATAGTCAGGGAATTTTTCTTTGACTATCGAAGAACGATGACCTTGAAGATCTTCACGGCGGACTGGGTCCCGGTCACTTCGATCCGCAGGTAATAAAGTCCGTCCGCGACCCTGGCGCCCGTTTTGTCCGTCAAATCCCATTGGATTGTCCCAGTGCCCGTGATGGATTTTTCATCACTCAGGATCTTGCGGAACGAGAGGGTGAACACCGACCACTTGACGGTCGAGCTTCCGGAAACCTTGACATCGATCTTTACCGGCCCGTTATCCACCGGGTTCGGGTAGGGCTTGTCAATGACCGGCTGAAGGACCGGCGTGGGGGTGTGGGTCGGCAGGGGGGTGAAGGTGGAAGTGGGAGTGGGCGTAAAG
>CAZUXW010000004.1:0-98348 GCA_964624625.1 uncultured bacterium | reverse complement strand
TTTATGACCGATCTTATTAGTTAAATCTGATCAGTCGATGGGAAATCGTCCACGACGGGGACCCGAATTGGACAAGAAAAAAGTGCCGATGGCTTGTCCCGCTAAATTCTATCGTTGTTTTCTTCGAAGGGCCCGGTCGATATCGCGGTTGGCTTCCTTTTCCTTCAGCTTCTCCCGCTTGTCCTGCACGTTCTTTCCCTTGGCGAGCGCCAATTGGATCTTCACCTTCCCGCTTTTGAAATAAAGCTTCACCGGGACAAGGGAAAGGCCCTTCTCGTGGACCCTGGCGCCGAGGCGCTCGATCTCCTTGCGGTTTAACAGTAACTTGCGCTTGCGGGTGGGGTCCGGATTGTAGCGGTTGCCCTGCTCATAAGGGGAAATGTGCATGCCGTAGAGGAATATCTCATCCTCTTCCACCCTGGCGAAGCTTTCCTGGAGGTTGGCCTTGCCGTTGCGGATGGACTTGACCTCGCATCCCACGAGGGCGATGCCGGCTTCCGTGCTCTCGAGGATGAAATAATCGTGAAAAGCCTTCCTGTTTTGTAGGGAAGGGGCGCGCTCAGGCATAATCCCTCGTCAGGAGTAACCGCTGGAAAATCATGTCCACGGACAGGACCTGCACCTTGAGGATGTCGCCCATCTGGATCTTCGCGCCGCGCTTGCCCCGCAAGACGAGGGAAGGAGCGTCCAATTGGTAAACATCGTCCGTCAGGCTTTCCAGGGGTAAAAAACCCTCGATGCCGTAGGGATTCAGTTCCACGTAGGCGCCGTAGGGCGTCAGGTGGCGGACCGGACCGGAGAATTTCTGGTTGACCTTGTTCTCCATGAAGCGCAATTGGAGGATTTTCTGGCTTTCCCTCTCGGCCTTTTCCGCCGTCCTTTCCTTCTCGCTGCTGTGAAGGGCGATTTTTTCCAGGGATTGGGCATGGCCGGCGATTTTTTCCTTGGAGAGGGCTTTCTTCATGGCGCGGTGCACCATCAAGTCCGGGAAACGCCGGATGGGGGAAGTGAAGTGGCAATAGGACTTCAGGGCCAGTCCGAAGTGGCCGGCGTTCCTCGTGGAATAAACCGCCAATTTCAGCGACCGCAGGGCCAGGTTGTTCACGACCGCCTCGTAGGGCCCGCCCTTCACGGATTTCAACAGGGCCGACATTCCCGGGGGCGTGGTCAAGTCCATGCCCTTGAAGGGGATACGGTAGGCGTTCAGGAAGGCGGTGAGTTCCTCCACGTCGCTGTCGTTGGGAGGCTCGTGGATCCGGTAAACCGCCGGGGTTTTGGACTGCTCCAAATAGCTCGCGACAGCCTCGTTGGCCGCCACCATGAAATCCTCGATCAAGCGGTGGGTTTCCAAGCGGTCCTTCTTGCGGACATCGACGACTTTTCCGTCCTTGATGACGGCCCGGACTTCCGGAAAGTCAAAATCGAGCGAACCGTTCGCTTCCCTTTGTTTCCGGATCCAGCCGGAAACCTTCACCATGTCCGGCAATATTTTCTTGAAGGGAGAGTACTTGGCCTGGATCGCGGCGGAGGCGGTTCCATCGAGGATCTGCTGGACTTCCTCGTAGATGCCCCGGACGCGGCTTTGGATGACGGAAACGGCGAAACCGGACTTGATGAATTCGCCCCTGGGGCTGTAGGTTAAAAAGGCGCTGAGCGTCAAGCGCGGCACGCCCTGCCTCAGGGAACAGAGCCCGTCGGAAAGGGAATAGGGCAGCATGGGCAGGACCCGGTCCGCCAGGTAAAGGCTGGTGCCCCGGTCCTGGGCTTCCTCGTTGAGGGGCGTGCCTTCCCGGACATAATGGGAAACGTCGGCGATATGGACGCCCAACTGGTAATTGCCGATGGAATTGATTTCCAGCGAGATGGCGTCGTCAAAATCCTTGGCATCGGCCCCGTCAATCGTCATCACGGGCATGTCCCGGAGGTCCAACCGCCCCTGCCAATCGCTTTCGTTGGGATTCTCCGGAAGCCCCGCCACTTGGGCCTCCACCGGCTTGGGGAAGAAGTCGGGCCATTGGTATTTTCGAATGACGGATTTGATGTCCACCCCGGGATCGTCCGGAAACCCGAGGATCTCCACCAACTGGCCTTCCATGGGCCCGTTGCCGGGCCATTTGGTGATCTTGGCGACGGCCTTTTGGCCCTCCTGGCCCTTCAGGGGTCCCCGGCTCAGCAGGATGGGTTCGGTGACCCTGAAATCGTCGGCCTTCAACAGATAGTCGGACTTGTCCTTGAGGATCGTCCCCACCAATTCCTCATGGGCCCTTTTCACGATGGAGACGACGGTCGCCGAGAACTTCCCCTCTTTAAAGGAGTCCTTGCCGACCCTGGCCAAAACCGTATCGCCGTTCAGGATGCCCCGCATCTCGCGGGGAGGCACGAAAGCGTCCGGGGAGCCGTCTTCCGGCACGAAAAACCCGAAACCCTTCTCATTGGCCTGTACTTTGCCGACCAACTCCCTGGCCGCGGGATCCTGGTGGCCCCCACCTTTTCCGGACCGGGAAGAGTGGCCCCGGGAGGAGCCGTGGTCCTGGTGAAACTGCCTTTTCGGCTTTTTATCTTTTTGATTCCTCTGCTGGCGTTGCTTTTTAGACAATTTTTTTCCTTATGTTAATTTTTCTATGGGAACATTCGGCCAATACGCGAGAAGATTCTTTTGCGGCAGGGTGAATGTCCGGCTGATAAGCGGGGATTGACCATCCCTTGGGGGAGGTCCCGTTGCTTGACAGTGATAGGTGCCTACTTTATACTACGCCCTCCCTTGACACAAGGCCCTTGGCTGTCAAGTTCTTTTCAGCGCGGAAGTGGCGAAACTGGCAGACGCACTAGCTTCAGGTGCTAGCGGGGGCAACCTCATGGGGGTTCAACTCCCCCCTTCCGCACCATCAATCACTCAGGCCCCAACCATGAAACCCTCTCAACCCACGGCGGACGAAAACGGTGTTGTCCGCGTCAAATTAAAAAACGGAGCGACCCTTCTCGTCAAGGAGGACCGCGCGACCCCGGTCGTGTCCCTCAATATTTGGATTGAGGCCGGTTCCATCGACGAGCGCCCCGACGAAAGGGGAATGGCCCACCTCATCGAGCACATGATTTTCAAGGGAACGGACAAAAGGGGCGTCGGCACCATCTCCCGGGAAGTGGAGGCCGCGGGAGGCTACCTCAACGCCTTCACCAGCTTCGAGCACACCTGTTTTTACGTGGTGCTGCCCAGCCGCCAGATCGAGAAGGCCCTGGAGGTCGAGTTCGACGCCTATTTCAACTCCACCTTCGACGCGGGGGAGTTGAAAAAGGAGAAGGAAGTCGTCTTCGAGGAAATGAGGATGAGGCAGGATGATCCCTGGAGCTGGTCCTGGGAGCTTTTGTTCAAGATCCTCTACAAGAAAAACCCCTACCATTGGCCCGTCATCGGCGACATGGATATCCTGAAAAAAGTCCCGCGGGAAATCCTCTTGAAATACTACAACCACCATTACGTCCCCTCGAACACGGTCATTTCCATCGTCGGGGACGTCTCCAGCCCCGCCGTCATTTCCTGGATCAGGAAATATTTCGAGCCGAAAATCCGGCCGAAGGCCCCCCAACGCAAATTCTCGCTGGATTCCGAGCCGAAAAAACTCCAGGTCCATGCCGAGGCCGGGGAGCTGCAGCAGCTTTATCTTTCCCTGGGGTTCCCCACCGTCGCCTTGACCCATGAGGACGCGGCGGCCCTGGAAATTCTGGAGGCGGTTTTAGGGGAGGGTTCGGCCAGCCGCCTGAACCTCGCCATCCGGGAAAAGAGCCTTTCCGCCGATGAGATCGGCAGCGACCATTTTTCCGGAAAGTTCGGCGGCGCCTTCGTTTTCCAGGGCTTGACCGACGGCAAAAGGGCGGTCCCATGCCTGATGGAGATGATGGGGGAGGTCCAAAAAATCATCGACCGGGGAGTGGGCGAGGACGAACTGGTCAAAATCAAAAACAAGGTGAAGGCCTCCAAAATCTTCGAGAAGCAGAATATGGACGGGCAGGCCAAAACCCTCGGCTTTTGGGAATTGGCGGGTGGCTATTGGCTGGAGGACAAATTCCTCAAGGAATTGGACTCCATCACCTCGGCGGACCTCCAGCGCGTGGCGAAAAAATACATCCAGCCCAGGAGGGGTTCCCTGGTTTTGTACCACCCCAAATCGCAAAAAATGAACACCAGCCCATCCTACTGGCAATCCGTCCTGCAAAAGGGCATGGACCAGTCCAAGACTGTTGCCTCCCGGGCCGCGGCCAAACCGGCCCTCCGAAAATTCAAGCTTAAAAACGGCTCCACGCTTTTGGTGAAGGAACGGAAGGGCCTGCCCCTGGTATCCCTCGGGGTCTTTCTCAAGGGAGGGTTCTCGCGGGAGCAGGCCAGTCCCGGCATCACGGCCCTGATGACCAAGTGCCTGCTGAAGGGGACCGTTCAAAAAAACCACGCCCAATTTTCCAGGGAGGTCGAGTCCCTGGCGGCCCATTTGGACCCCCTCATGGAAAAGGACCATTGGGGGATCACCCTCGATAGTTTGGAATCCAATTTCGAGAAATCCTTCGACTTGATGAGGGAAATGCTGTTTGAGCCCCTATTTTCCAAGGCCGAGGTCGAGAAGGAAAAGAAGCTTCAGATCGCGGCGATCGAAAGGTTGAAGGACGACCCCTCCGAGTACGCCATGCTCCAATCCGATGTTTTGACCTTCGCCCATACCCCCTACGGCCATATGCCCATGGGGACGGCGGAGAGCCTCTCGCGGATTTCAACCGCGGAGGTCAAAAAATGGCACCAATCCCATCTCTCCCCCCGGAATATGACCTGGGTGGCTGTGGGGGATTTTGACCAAACCGCCTTAAGGAAGCTCCTCGAGAAAAAGCTCCCCTCCGGGCCAACCGCGAAACCGTTCCCCGGGAAAACGACCGCCGCCGCGCCCCTCCGGGCCTCCTCCTTCCAATTGAAGATGGACAGCCGCCAGGCCCATGTCGTCCTGGGATTCCGCGCGCCGGCCTTCGGCTCGGGGGAGTATTTCGTGTTCCGCGTCCTCAATACCATCCTGAACGGCATGGGGGGCAGGCTTTTCGTGGAGCTCCGGGAAAAAAGGAGCCTGGCTTACAGTGTTTTCGCCGCCCATGACGCGGGGCACTTGGCGGGCGCCTATCAAATTTACATCGGCTGCGCCCCGGACAAGGTCGTGGAGGCCAAGAGGGAATTGCTCAAGGTTTTATCCGGCTTCTCGAAAAACGGGATTACCCAGGAGGAACTGCAAAGGTCCAAAACCTACATGATCGGCCTCTACCAAGTGGGCCTCCAATCCAACCGGGCCCAGGTCCATTCCTACGCCCGATACGCCCTCTCCCGCTTGGGAGCAGGGACGGTCGAGGCCTTCCCCTCGATCATCCAAAAAATCACGGCCGCCGACGTCCAAAAAGCCGTCCAAAAATATTTAATGACGGACGACAAGACTTGGGTGACGCTGACCTCAAAATCTTAAGGAAAAAGGGAAAAGGCCATGTTTGTGCTCGGGAATTTATTGACGGCGGCCGCGGACGTTTTGGGAATGGTGATGGAGGCCCTCTATTGGGTGATTCTCCTGCGGGTTCTTTTGTCCTGGGCCAACGCCGATCCCTATAATGGTTTTGTCAGGGCCATCCACGCCATTTCCGAACCGCTGCTGGGACCCCTTCGAAGGCTGCTGCCTCCCTGGCGGTTCCATGGGCTTGACCTATCGCCTTTTTTGGCGGTTTTAGCCCTGATTTTCGCGAAAAAGTTCCTCGTTGAGACTCTTTACGGGATTGCCGCCAGGCTCTGAAAATTAGGGCTTTTTATCGACCTTGGGATGAATTATATTAACCTTCCCCATCAAAAGGACGCATTGGCTCAACCGCCGCAGGAGATGAAGTTGTTTTCGACTCGATACCCACACCTACTCCTACTTCTAAGCTTGTCCTGCTTTTCCCTAACCGCCCCCTCCCAGGCCTTTAACTCCAGTTTGGAACAGGATACCTACGGAATCGGCATGGGCAGCGCGGTCGCAGCGGTGGCTGGCGGAACCCACGCCATTCAATGGAATCCCGCCGGCATCGCCAGGGCCACGGTTCCCATGGCCCAATTGGGATTGGGCTTTAATCCCGCCACTTCCGACCTTCAATTCAACACCAGTGTCTTATATCCCTTTCCCGACGGCACCGTTTTCGCCCTTTCCCAATTCACCGACCTGCCCTCTTTCCCCACCTCCAACACGACCTACATGGGATCGGTGGCCCTGCCCTTGAACGCCTCCCGGGATTTTTTGCTGGGATTTAATTTAAAATACATGGCCCTTTCCACCCTGGCCGGAGGCGTCCGGGAAAACGGGAGGGGATTGGGGATGGATTTCGGGATTTCTTATGACCTCAGGAGGCCCCAGGGGACCATCGCTTCCTTCGCCCTGGCCGTCAAGGACGCTGGAACCCAAGTCCGGTTCGACAATACGGACGAGCAGCCGGTGACCAGGACTTTCGTGCTGGGCGCCGCCTACCAAAACATCCCCGATACCAGGATCGAGATGGATTACGACATCATCGACCAAACACTCCAAAACTCGGCCCTGCACAACCGGCTCCGGCTGGGGGCGGAGCGATTCTTCGGCGATAGGTTTTATTCCCTCCGCCTGGGATTCGACGACCTCTTCAACAACGACGGTTATTTTTCCATGGGAGCCGGCTACCATCCGGCCCAACCCTTTGAGATCAGCTACGCTTTCCGGGCCTCCGCGGCCAATACCCAGTTTTCCCATTTCCTTTCCTTCGTTTACAGGTTCGACGACCTGGGAAAAGCCGAAACCCCCTCGGTGAAAACCATCTCCCCCTCCTCCGCGGAAATCACCATCGGATCCGGGTTGGAATTGACCGAGGCGCCGGCGAAAACCGGTAAACCCATTTCCGATGTTCCCTTGAGAAAAATGAGCATTGAGGTGGATCCGCCGATCTTCTCGCCGGCGGGCCAGCAAAAAACCACGTCCATTTCCTTCCCGGAGGGGAAGGTGGCGGACATCGCCCGCTGGATCATTGAGATCCAGGCGCCGGGGCCCAAAACGGTGAGGCGCGTCGGGGGAACAGGACCCCTCCTGCCCATGCTCTCCTGGGACGGCTTGAACGAGGAGGGCAAACAGGTCCCGGACGGCAGGTACCAGGTGGTCCTGAAAACCTTCAACCGCAAAAACGAGCTGATCTCCAATGATGTTGAGAGGGTGGAAATCCTCTCCACCAGGGCCCATTTCGAGATTCAGGCCAGCGCCGATTATTTCTCCCCCCGGGAGGCGAAAAAAAGGAAGAACGAGATTCTTTTCACCTTGAACGCCGGAGGCTCGACCGAGGTTCAGGATTGGAACTTCGAGGTGAGCGACGCCTCGACCAACAAGGTGGTTTACTCGGCCCAGGGCCAAACCAAGCTCCCCAAGAGCCTCAAGTGGAACGGGAAGGGACTTAAGGGAGCTCCCCTGCCGGACGGAAATTACTTGTGCCGCCTGACGGCCCGGGACCTGGCGGGGAACAGCCTCAAAACGGATCCCGTGAGCGTCACCCTCGACAGCCTTCCGCCGGAATTGACCGTGAAGGGCGAGGATAACCTGGTCGATTTCAACTCCAGGAAAAACTACAAGATGAACCTCCAAGCGTCCGATCAAAGCGGGATCCAAAATTGGAGATTGGAAATCACCGATGAAAACGGCGATGTCCTCAAGCGTTTCACGGGGGAGGGGCAGCCACCGAAGGAAATAACCTGGGACGGGGGCACGGACAGCGGAAAGACCGTGGATCCGGGCTCCCTGGTGGACTTCCAATTGACGGCCTTTGACCGCGCGGGAAACTCCGCCGCGAGCGATCCCGCCAGCGTTCAAGTCGATTACCAGCCTCCCACTACCGGGGAGCAGATGACGCTGAATTTAACCACGGTTTATTTTGACGCCATGAGTTCGGCCCTGTCGTCGGACGCCAAAAAGGAAATCGAGAAGGCGGCCACCTCCATCCGCCCCTACCTGAACAAGAGTATTTTGGTGGTCAAGGGCTACGCCGCCCCGGACGAAACAGGGGACCTGCTGGTCCTGTCCCACGACCGGGCCCTGGAGGTCAAAAAGTTCCTGACGAAAGCCCTCAAGATTTCACCGGACGCCATTTTCGCGGTGGGTTATTCGGCGAGGGAGCCGGCCAAGTCCGCCGCGAACCCCGCCGCGGGAGAGACCAAACGCCGGGCCCTCATTTCCCTCACCACCAAACCCTAATTCCTCCCTTTTCCCCGAGGTCCTGGTCCCTCGGTCCTGAAGAAAAGCCGTTTTCCCCGGGGAAATTTTGTTAAAATAGCCCTCAACCATCCCCCCTTTGAGGAGCCGGTTTTTCCATGAAAAAAATCTTCATCCTGCTCCTCCTGGCATTGCTGGTCTTTGGATTGAGCCAATTTTTAATGCGCCGGAACCAAAAAGACCTCCAGGATAAGACCCTCGTCCACCTCACCCTGTGGAATGTTCCCCCCAAATCCCTGCCCTTGGACCGCCAGCTCTGGGAAGAAACCGTCCAACAGTTCGAAAGCGAGAATCCCGGCGTTAAAATCGAGGGAGTCGAGAGGGACTATCAGCCGGAGGAGTTCATCACGGTCATGGCGGGGGGCAAAGGACCGGACCTGGTCAAGGTCTGGGTGGGGGCGATCCAAACCCTCGCCAACCTGGGATTTCTGCAATCCGTGGATTCCCAAATCCAAAACTGGAGCCAAAAGGACTTCATCAAGCCTGTTTTGCTCGAAAGCACCAAGGTGGACGGCCATTTTTACGGAATTCCCGCCGACACCTACTTTTTGTTCCTGCTTTATCGGAAGGATTTGTTCACCGCGGCGGGGCTCAACCCGGAAACACCCCCTGCCACCTGGGATCAATTGGCGGAAACCGCGAGAATCCTGACCCACCGTGAGAAGGGCCAATATGGCCTGGGATTGGTCCCCAAAACCTGGTATTTCCAGGATTTCGTTTGGCAGGCCGGCGGGGAAATGACAAGGGTCGAAAACGGCAAGGTTCGGTCGGCCTTTTTCGAGCCGGCGGCGGTCCAAGCCCTCCGGTTTTGGAAGGACCTCAAGTGGAAATATAAGGTGCTGCAGCCGGACCCCTTGATGACCGAGGCGGAGCTATTACACTTATTCGCCCTGGGAAAAATCGCGATGACCTTGGGCACGGAAAATCTCCTGCCGTCCCTGATCACCCGGTACAAAATCGACCCCCAATCCTTCGGGATCGCCCCCCTGCCGGCGGGCCCCGCGGGCCGGGCAGCCCATTTGGGAGGGGATGTTTACGTGATCAACGCGACGAGCTCGGACGAGAAAAAGGCCGCCGCCTGGAAGTGGATTGAGTTTGAGCTTTCACCGGCCAACCAATTGCGCAAATGGGTCCGGATGCATCAGCTGAAAATGTTCATCTTTCCCGGCGCCTTCAGCTCCGCGACTGAAATCGCCAACCAGCCGGAGTTTAAGATGGTCAAGGACGCCTTGGAAACGGCCAGGGTGGAGCCCCATGTCAACGGCTGGCCCCAGGTCCGGGACCTATTGGACGAGGATCCGCTCCAAAACATATTTTTGGACCAGGACGCCGATCCCCAGCAATTGTTATTGACCTACGCGAAGGAGGCGGACCGGAATATATTCGCCAAGGTGAAGGGGGCCCCATGACCGACTATAAGCCCTTTTCCATTTATGACGATGACGAGGACAAAAACAAGCCAGTGCCCATTCCGGACGAGCTCAAGGAGGGCCCGGCGAACTTGAACCTGGAAATCGAGGATGTGCCAAGCCCGGAGGATGAGGCGACCCGAAGGGAATTGATGCGTCAATTCGAGGGGGCTCCCGCCCCCGGCGGGGGAAGCGGTCCAGCCAAGGAAAAATCCCCATCCGCCTCGATGGAAAACGTCCCCTTCCTGCAGGGACAATCCACCGAGTCCGTCGAGGACCGGGCCAAATCCATGATCCGCAAGCGGCAGGACTCGGGAAAGATCCGCGACCGCCGGAAGGTCGCCTCCATTTTCGACAAACCCATCGAGCCGGACAAATCCATCGCCGCCGGCAAGGCCTTCTGGCACCCGCTCAGCTACCGGGCCCAAACTTTTTGGTTTCTCCTGCCGGCCCTTTTGTTTTTCGGGCTTTTCTACCTCTATCCCATGGTCCAGGGCTTTCAGATCAGTTTGACCCATTACAGCCCCCTGGGCATGAGTGAACCGGTTGGATGGGAGAATTACCAAAGGGCGTTCCAGGACTCGCTATTCTGGCAAACCGTCGTGAACGCCGCGGCCTTCACCCTCCTGTCCCTGGCGCTGGGCTTTTGGCCCCCGATCCTATTGGCGATTTTGCTGAACGAAATAACCTATGGCAAGGGCCTGTTCAAATTCCTGTACCTTTTGCCGTTCGTGATTCCGGCCGTTCCCGCGGCCAATCTCTGGAAATGGATTTTTGACGAGGGTTTCGGGGTGCTGAACTCGATCCTGCAATGGGTCTCCCCATCCCTGGGCCCGGTCGGCTGGCTGACGGATCCCCGGTGGGCCCTCATTTCCATTGTCCTCATGTTCGTTTGGAAAAACACCGGATGGTTCATGCTGATCTATTTCGCCTCCCTGCAAAACCTTCCGGAGGAGCAATACGAAGCCGCTGAAATGGACGGGGCGGGAGTCCTCAAAAAGGTATTCCACATCACCCTGCCCCACCTGGTCCCGGTGATGTGGATCCTCTCGATCATCCAGGTCTTAACCACTTTTCAGATCTTCACGGAGGTCTACGTCATGACGAAGGGCGGGCCCATGCACGCGACGGAAGTCATCGGAACCTACATCTATAAAACAGCCTTCGGCTCCATGGATTTGGGCTATGCCTCCGCGATGGCCATGCTGATGTTCGCCGTCCTATTTATCTTTACGATGGCCCGTTTTTTACAGCTGAAGAGGACATCCCGATGACGAAGAGGGAATAATGGAAAATTTCTCCGCCGCAGCCCAACCTCAAAAACCAAAGCCAGGCGCCAGGGGGGTCTTTTCCCATCAGGACCGGAAAAAGAAGTCCGTCCTTGTCGCCTTGTCCCTGGGAACCCTCCTTTTGGCCCTGGGGAGCCTCGTCACGATCGCCCCCCTCGTGTGGATGGTGTTGGGCTCCTTCAAGTCGCCCGGCGAGATTTATTCCGTGCCCCAAACCTACGTTCCCCATGAGTTTAATTTCAACAATTACGAGGAGGCCCTTCGGCTGGTTTCATTCGCGAAATATTTCATGAACAGCCTGCTCATTTGCGCCTGCGTGGTCCTGGGACAGCTGTTCATCTCCTCCATGGCGGCCTATTCGCTCTCCAAGCTTCGGGTCCGGTTCGCGGGAGGGATCCTGCTGTTGTTCATGACCAGCCTCATGGTGCCCTTTGAGGTCCTGGTCATCCCGCTGTACCTGATCATGAAATTTTTCCCATTCGGACCGGGGGTCGCGAACACGAACCTCATCAACACTTACTGGGCCTTGATCCTTCCGGGGGTTTTCAGCGCCTTTTCCATCGTGGTGTTGAAGGATTTTTACGATTCCATCCCCAATGAGATTATTTACGCCGCCAGGATCGACAGCTGCACCGAGACCAGGATTTTTTTCCGGTTCATCCTTCCCATGACCAAGCCCATCATGTCCATTCTCGCCATCTTTTCCTTCGTGACGACCTGGAACAGCTTTTTCTGGCCCCTGATCGTTTTGAATAATCCGGACTATTATCCCCTGGTTCTGGGTGTTCAAAAACTCATCGATACGGGCGAACCTTGGAACGTGGTGATGGCCGCCCTGGCCCTCAGCACCATCCCCTCGGTCCTGCTTTTGCTGTTTTTCCAAAAAACGATCATCCGCGGCATCGCCTACACCGGAATTTACGGGTGATGGGGAATTCCAAAGGGCGGGAAATCCAGGCTTGGTTAAAGGGCCGGGTAAGTCCTTTCCGATTTCAACACATCCAGGGGGTCGCGCGGACCGCCAAAAGGCTCGCGGCCCGGTACGGGCTGTCCATGGAAAAAGCCCAGACAGCCGCTTGGCTGCACGATTGCGCCAAGGAAATGACGAGGCGTGAAATGAAGGAATGGCTGAGGAAAGCCAAGTATAAATTGGACGCGATGGAGGAGCTCCTCCCGGGGCTCTGGCACCCCCATGCCGGAGCCGCGGTCGCAGCCCTCCGGTGGGGCATCCGCGACGCAGCCATTCTTGAGGCCATCCGCTGCCATACCCTGGGGAAAGCCGGCATGGGCCCCTTGGCCCAGGCCCTTTTTGTCGCCGATTTCATCGAGCCGGGAAGGAAATTTTCCGAAGCGGGCGAAGCCAGGAAGGCGGCGAGGTTAAGCTTAAGGCAAGGTGTTTTGACGAAAGCCTCCATGACCATCCAATTTCTTTTTCGGGAAAAAAGGGTGATCCACCCCCGGTTGCTGGAAACCTGGAATTACTACGCGGCGGGAACCAATGAAACTATATAAAAAAATCCTTTTCATCCTGCCGGTCCTTTTTTTGGTGGGGGCAGGGCGCTGGGAGGTTTCCCGGACCCCCCTGGAACTTTTCCTTTTAAGGGGATCGGACAACTTAGTGGAAGCCTATCGTTTGAAGGTCTATTTGAACCGCCGGGAACCGGTGGTGGAACCCCTTCACTTGTCCGGCGAGCAAAGCCGGTTGGGCATGGAAATCTTGAGGTTGAGGGACAAGGCCCAATTGTCGGTTTTTGCCAGGTCTTTCGGCCCGTCCGAAATTTGGATCGGTTTCCCGACCGCCGATGAGGCATGGCCGGGCTACCTGGGTGGCGGGTGGGACGGCTTCCGCCAAAACGGATCGGGGGAGGTTTTTGACAACCTCCAATGGATGGACCGGCTCTACTTATCCCTTCGTTCCACACCGCCGCCTCCCTCGGCCCCAAGCCAAGCCGCCTTGCCTCCCGCCGGTGAAACAGCCACGCCTGTCCCAGGGGAGGTGAAGGAAAACCCCGGCCCCTCCAGGACCCCCGTTCCCGCCGGAAGCCCCGGGGTCCTTCGGGTAGAAATATTGAACGGATGTGGTATAAAGGGAGCCGCGGATTGGGCCGCCCGCCGTTTCAAGGGCGCCGGCGTCACCATCGTGGGTACGGGTAACGCGGAAAATTTCCGATTTAACAAGACGATCATCAAAACCTCCGCTGGAATTCCCATCGCGCTGGAGGAAGCCCTTGAAAGGCTGGGGTTGGCCAAGGATTCGGTTGAGGATTCCACCGACCCGGCCATGGACGTGGTCGTGATCATCGGCAGGGATTTCCGCAAATTAAAGGAGCGGGTTCGTGAGCGAAATCAACACTGAACGCAATAAGTTCAAGAAACTATTTTCCAACACTACCTCCCGCCTCTTAATGGGAATTTGGCTCCTGGCCAAAGGCACCAGGTATTCCACCAAGTCCGTCGCGGACCTCATTTCACTGCCCGAAGACGCCCTGGAAGCCAAGCTTCAAACCTTCGCGGGAATGGGTTTGGTGCATGTCATCACGGATCCCCAGGGCGAGCGCCAGGTCGAGTTTCTGCCGCCCCCCACCTCGGATTTGGAAAAAATCATATGGGAGCTGTTTGACGGGAGAAAAAGCGATTTCGAGTCCGTGGAACTGAAAATGAGGTCCCTGAACTATAAAACACTCCTGACGATCCAACTCTAGCCCCATGAATAACGACATCTTTTCCCTTCATCAAACCTTGGCGGAGGCTTTCCGCGAGGCCGCCGGGCCCCTCGGAGCCGGCGAAACCCCCGTTTCGATCGAGCGGCCCAAGGATAAAAACCATGGTGATTACGCGGCTCCCTTGGCCATGTTGCTGGCGAAAAAGCTCAAGAAGCCGCCCTTGGCCATCGCCCGGGACCTGATCCAAAACCTGAAGTTCGATCCGGAACTGGTCTTGACCGCCGAGGCGGCTTCACCGGGCTTTATCAATTTGCGGCTGAACCCAAGGGTCTATTATTCCGCCTTGGAACAGGCGCTGGATCAAGGGGATCGATTCGGGGAAAATAACCAGGAAAAAACCTCCCGTGTGATTTTGGAATTTGTCAGCGCGAATCCCACCGGCCCTCTGAACGTGGTCAACGCCAGGGCGGCGGCCCTGGGCGACTGTATCGCGAATCTCCTGGCCGCCTCCGGCGCGGTGGTTTCCCGCGAGTATTACGTCAATGACGCGGGGGTCCAGGCCAGGCTTTTTGGGGAATCGCTTTTAGCGGCCCGCGACCGGATCAACGGCCTCAACACACCAGCGCCGGAAAACGGCTATCAAGGGGCCTATATGGAGGACCTGGCCAGGGAATATGTGAAGGTTCTCCCTCCGCCCGACGCTTCCTTGTGGGGCATGGAACAGGTCCTGGGATGGCACAAGAAGTCCCTGGAAAGCTACGGCGTTTCCTTTGACCGTTGGTTTTCGGAGAAAAGGGAATTGCACGACTCCGGGTTGGTCCGAAAAACCGTTGAGGACCTCCAAAAATCCGGCCTGATATATGAAAAAGACGGAGCTCAATGGATGAGGGTCTCGGATTTTGGGGCCCCCAAGGACGAGGTCATCGTGAAAAGCGACGGACAATTCGCTTATTTCGCCGCGGATATCGCCTACCACCTTCAAAAATTCTCCCGTGGATTCAACCAGGTCCTGGACATTTGGGGGCCGGACCACCACGGCCATATCCTCCGGATGAAATCCGCCCTCCAGGCCGCTGGCTGCGCCGTGGACCATTTTACGGTCCTCATCGCCCAGCAGGTCAACCTGATGGAAGGGACGGAAAAGGTCAAGATGTCCAAACGCGAGGGAAAATTCGTCACGATGGACGAGCTGTTGGAAAAGGTGGGGAAGGACGCGGCGAGGTTTTTTTTCGTGATGAGGGGCGCGAACAGTCATTTTGATTTTGATATTGAGGTGGCGCGGAAGCAGACGGATGAAAACCCCGTCTTTTACATCCAATATGCCCATGCCAGGATCTGCAGTTTGCTGAAAAAATGCGCCGAGAACGGGTTGACTCCGGGCCAAAGGTCCGGTGAATTTACCCCACTCGTCGAACCCGAGTCCCTTTTACTCTTGAAAGAAATCATGGAATATCCACAATGGGTCGTGGAAAGCGGCAGGGCTTTCGAACCGCACCGGATGGTGGCTTACTTGCAAAACCTTGCCGGCGGTTTCCATCTTTTCTACTCAAAACACCGGATATTGGACGCCCCGCCGGAGGTGGCCAAGGCCCGATTGAGCCTGGTCAAGGGGGTGAAAACGGTCCTTCACAACGCCTTGGCCCTCCTGGGCGTATCCGCGCCGGAGCAAATGTGAGGTCCGGCGCGGCTCATCGGGATCCTGGATTACGGGGTAATGTCTTGGGAAAAATGTTCCTCATCTTTTTATTCACTGCGGTCCTGGCGGCCGGCTGCGGCAGGAAATCCCCGCCGCCGCCCCCGGTCCAGGCGCCCCTGTTAAAACTCCGGGAGTTATTGGCCGAAGGCGATTACAAGGAAGTCCTCAGGCTGGCGAGGGAAATTTCCAGCCTGGTCCCGGCCAGCGCCTCCTCGGAGGAGGCCCTTTACCTCCAAGCATATGTCCTCGTTTACGGCCAATCGGATTTTCACGGCGCCAAGCTTCCCCTCAAGCAAATCCTTGATTTTTACCAGGGCGGCTTCTATGCGGCGAACGCCCAAAAGCTCCTGGCCGATTGCGAGTATTGGCAGGGCCATTACGAAAAAGCCGGAAAGGAATATAAGAAGCTCCTAACTTCCTACGGCGATAAGGGTTTTGCCCCCTACGCCCAGCTCCAATCGGGAAACTGCCTTCTGTTGGACGACAAGGTCGGAGACGCCATCAACGCCTACCGTGACCTGATCGAGAAATATCCCACGGACCAGGCCGCGACCTCGGCCCAATTGATGATCGCCAACTCCTTTTTAAAATTATTGAACTTCAAGCAGGCCAAAATCGAGCTTCGAAAACTCATGGCATTGACCCAAAATCGCGACATCCAACAATCCGCCCAGAAAAGCCTTCGTCAAATCGAGGAAGAGGAGCCTTTCAATAAAGGGGTGGGAGTCAGCGAATGAACCCATCCCTGTTGGCTGGCGTGGGCTTGGCGGCCTTATCCGCGGGACTTTTATCCTGGTGGGCCGCCCAAGGGATGTCGGCCCTGGTCAAGCCTTCCACCCTCCCGACAAAGGCCTGGAGCGGAAGAATCCCCATCCGCGCCCCCCTTGGCATCCTCTGCGCCCTGGCGGCGGTGGCGGCCTTGGGGCTCGCTGGTTTCCCGGTCCTTTTCATCCTTTTTCCCCTCGCCTTGGGCTGGTACGCCCTCAAAAATATTCCGATTTACCTGAAAAAAATCGAGCGGAATAAAAAAATGGAGGGGATGCGCGAGCTTTTCCCTCAAGCTCTGGGGATGATGGTTCAATCGCTTAAAACAGGTCAAACCGTCCAACAGGTTTTTGAGTACTTGTCGGCGGAAAGTCCCAGTCCATTAAAAGAGGAATGGTCCTTGGTTTGCTCCGAGTTGAATCTGGGGGCTTCCGCCGACCAGGCCCTGTCCAAAATGTGCGGTCGTTTTGAGGGTTTCATCGAGTTGAGGCAATTTCTGGAATCCTACAGGATTTCCCGGCAAACGGGGGCTAATTTGATCCATTTGCTGGAGGTCCTAATGGACGGCATGGAGGAAAAGAACAGGATGTTCCGTAAGAGGGAAGCCCTTACGGCCCAGGCCCGGCTTTCGGGACTTCTCATGGGGTTGCTGCCGCTTTTGCTGGGAGCCGTCTTTTTTTTCATGGATCCCGGCCTTATCCTCCCGCTTTTCACCGAAAAAACAGGATGGGCCATCCTTCTGCTGGCTGGTTTGTTGGAAACGATCGGGTTCCTTTGGATTCGACAGCTTTTACGCTTGGAGTTTTGACTTGGCGACCTTTTTTCTCCTCATTTCAGCGGTCATGTGGGGATGGCTTTCTTTCAACCTGGCGGACGAGGCCCTGTCCTCCTGGCGCACCTGGAGGCAAAAAATCAGGCTGTCGAACCTCCTCCAATCCCAAAAGACCTCCCTGGCCGCCGGAACCATTTTTCTCGTCGGAAATAGGCTTCCATCGCTTTCGAGATTCAAATGGGCCGGGAATTACGCCCTCTACCTCTCGGGCCTTCTTCAAAGGGCGGGACGCGGCGACTTGACCCAGCGCCATTTGGTTTTTTCCCAAATATTTTCAGCCCTGGTGGCTGCGGCTTTTGTTCTTTTTTTGACCGGCAGCCTGGGACTGGGGCTCTTGGCCCTCTTGGCCGGAGGAATCCTCCCTCTGCAATGGCTTCGGGACCAGGCCGGGAGGCGGGAAAGGGCTCTGCTGTCGGAATTGCCGAACGCGTTGGAAATCCTCTCTTTATGTTCCGAGGCTGGCCTTTCCCTGGAACAGTCGATGGAGCAATATCTCCGCCATTCAAAACCAGGACCCCTCCAGGCCGAATTCACCCTTGTCCTGGGGCAAACCCAAAGCGGTTCCAGCCGCAAAAAGGCGCTGGAATCCTCTGCCAGCCGGCTCCATTTGACCGATTACAGCCTCTTTTGCGCCAGCCTTATCCAGGCCGAGCGCTTCGGCACAGGGGTCTCGAAAATCCTGCGGCAGCTTTCCTTGACCACCCGTGACAAGCAAACTCAAAGGGCCGAAAAAACCGTCCAGGAAATGCCCGTTAAGATGCTGGTCCCCTTGATCCTCTTCATCATGCCGGTGACTTTTTTGATCATCTTTGGGCCCATTCTCCTGCAATTCTTCCGGCCATGAGAAGCCTGTCCCTTCAAAACATCCTGACCGCCGGGACATTTTGGCCGAGATTTTTAGGCCTCATGGGGATGCGGAACTGGCCCCCCGGGGCCAAGGGCCTTTTTTTCCCCCATTGCCGGTCCGTCCATACCTTCTTCACTTTTTTAAAACCAGACCTTGTTTTTATGGATAAAACCCGGACAATACTCGAAATTGTTCCGTCCGCCGGCCCTTGGCGCCTCTTTTGGGGGCCCCCGGAAAGCGAGCATTGTTTGGAACTGCCTCGCGGCTCATGCGGCAAATTGCGGCTAAAAGTCGGGATGATCGTTCGCTTTTAAAACCGCCGGCGGGGGCCCCGTCCTGGCCGGCAAAATTAAACCACTCGAAAAGGAGCCTCACCCATGTCCATGGAATACCTAAAAGCCGCCGATCCTGAAATCTACCGGGCGACCGTGGGGGAGCTTCACCGGCAGAACGAGAAGCTGGAACTTATCGCCTCGGAAAATTTTCCAAGCGTGGCCGTCCTGGATACTCTGGGCAACGTGATGAACAATAAATACGCCGAGGGCTATCCCGGCAACCGCTATTACGGCGGCTGCGAGTGGGTGGATGTGGCGGAGAACCTGGCCAGGGAAAGGGCTTCCAAACTTTTTTTCGGGGCGCAATATGTCAATGTGCAGCCCCACGCCGGCAGCCAGGCCAACATGGCGGTTTATTTTACCTTCATCAATCCCGGCGACACGGTCCTGGGCCTTGATTTGTCCCACGGCGGACACCTGACCCACGGTTTCAAGGGAAATTTCTCCGGGAGGATGTATAACTTCTTCGCCTACCAGGTCCGCAAGGAGGACGGTCGGGTGGATATGGACCAGGCCAGGGATTTGGCCAAAAAACACAGGCCCAAGATGATCTCCATCGGCGCGTCAGCCTACTCGAGGGATTGGGATTACGCGGCCTTCCGCCAGATCGCGGACGAGGTCGGCGCCTTCCTTTGGGCTGATATCGCCCATACGGCGGGTTTGATCGTGGCGGGCGAGCTCAATAACCCCATGGACCATTGTCATGTGGTCACCACGACGACCCACAAAACCCTCCGGGGCCCGCGAGGCGGCATGATCCTCATGGGGAAGGACTTTGATAACCCTTTTGGAGCGGTGGCTCCCAAAAGCGGCCGTACTAAAAAAATGGGGGAACTGTTGGACAGCCAAATGATCCCCGGAATCCAAGGCGGGCCGCTGATGCACGTCATCGCGGCCAAGGCCGTGGCCTTTGGGGAGGCCCTGAAGCCGGAGTTCAAGCAATACGCCAAACAGGTGAAACTCAACGCGAAAACACTTTGTGAGGCCCTCGTGGGATATGGATTTAACATCGTCTCAGGGGGGACGGATAACCACTTGATGCTGATTGACCTGCGGAACAAGAAGATCAACGGAAAGCAGGCCCAAATGACCCTGGATGAGGCCAATATCACCACCAACAAGAACTCCGTGCCCTACGACACCGAATCGCCGCTTTTAACCAGCGGTTTGAGGCTGGGCTCGCCCGCCCTGACCACCAGGGGCTTTAAGGAAGCGGAATTCAAGTTGATCGCCAAATGGATCAACGAGGTCATCACCGCGCCTGAAAACAAGGAAGTGCGAGAAAAGGTGAAGGGGGAAATAGGGGAATTGACGAAAAAATTCCCGCTCTATCCCGAACTGCTGAAATGGGTGGTTTAGTTATTTACCGACAGGAGTCGGGAGGGACGTTGAAGTGACAACCCGGGCGGGGGCCCAGCTGGGAGAGGCTCCCCCCTCGGTGGTGAGGGTTTTTGTCTCGGTTCCGTTGGCGTTCACGATGAAAAGATTAAGACCCGCGTCCTCGCCCGTTCCAAAAGAGCTGAAGACTATTTTACGGTCGTTAACGGCGTAACGGGGGCACAAGCTGCGGTTGTTATTGGTGATGTTCAGGGGATCGGAACCGTCGGCGTTGGCGGTGTAAACCTGGGTCACATTGGAGCGGTATAAATTAAAGAGGATCTTTTTCCCGTCCATGGAATAGGAGGGGGAGCCGACGTTCCAATCGGTATATTCGGTTATTTTCTTCACGGTTTTTTCCTCCAGGTTCAGGGCCCAAATATTGAAAACCACGTCACCCTCATTGGAGATGAACAAGACGGTTTTGCCGTCCGGGGACAGAAGGGGGCAAAGGGCGTGATGGCCCAGCAGGATTGTTTCCGGGTTATAACCATCGGAGTTAATCGTCCAGATGTCCCCGCCGATGGAGTAAATGATCCTTTTGCCGTCGATGGACCATGACGCCGCGTCGTTTAATCGGAGATTTTGCTCGTTGGTTTGGATCGCGTCCGTTTCCTCAAAGGTGAGTTGGATCCGGTTGGTCCCGTCCAAATTCATTTTCCAAAGGTTATAGCTTCCTTGTCCGGAATTTCCTTCGGCGTAATTGGACCAATAAATGACCTGGTCGCCTTTGGGGGAACAGGAGGGATACCACTCGGTGCTTTTGCCGCTGGTCAAGGGCGTGATTTGGTTCGATTCCATATCCAATCTCGCTAAATGGCCCTTTTGGATGAACACCAGGCTTCCCGGGGGAATGACGGGGGTCGGCGTCGGGGGCGGGGGCGGCGGAGCCTCCGCTCTTTTCTTGCAGCCAGTGGTCGCCACAAGACCCATCAATAGGAGCAAGGCCAAGCCTGCCGTGAACCTCGGATATTTTAGGACTGCCCTCATTTGTGTTCTCACTTTTTCGACCAATTGGGCGTGATAATCCCAGTGGCGGCGATTCTAGTTTTATTCGCTCCCGTCAACCCATCCATGACCCAAAGCTCGCCATTCATCACATAGGCGATCTTGCCTCCGTCCGGCGACCAAATGGCGTCCACGGCACCAGGCTCGGTAAGGAATTTCAACGAACCCGTGTCCTTGTCCGAGGCGGCCTTATCCAGCACGGCTACACGAAAGCCATTATCGGTCGAAAGTTTCTTTGCCAAGGTTAACAGGGGGGAAACAGTGGATTCCGCGGGAGAATAAGAAAGCAAGGGACCCAGTTCGGCATTGCCGCCCAAGAGGACCAGCTTGGGAAGGGATCTTTCCGCTGAGGCCAAATAAATGGAGGTTTTATTTAAAACATAGGCGATATTCCGGGCGTCGGGGGACCAGGTCATGTCGGAGATGAGGGTGGAGGAGTCCACCAACTTCAGTTGATCCATCAGACGGGGATTGACTAATACCAAGCCAAAGAAATCAACGCCTTTTTTAGCCAGGTAGGCCACGAATTTCGTGTCGCGGTGGGGGGCCCATTCGACCGCTGAAACCGAGTAGGCGGGATCAAGAGTGGTTAAGGTTACCTGGCTCAGGGTTGTCAGGTCCACTTTCCAAACCTGGTTGTGGTAAGTGTAGGCGATCTCGTCGCTTCGAGGGGACCAGGTAAAGGGGGATTTTAAGTTATTCGAGTTTTCGATCGTCATGTCGGGATAAAAGGTTATTTGGGTAAAATCATTGGTGCCTTTTTTGACCATGTAAAGATTCATTTTCTTTTCGTCGTTCATGTCGGATAAGAAAGCCAAAATCTTGCCGTTCGGGGACCAAAGCGGGAACCAGCTTCCCGTTCCAACCGCCGTCAAACGGGTCCTGCCGGTGCCATCCGGGTTCATGGTCCAAAGGGTGGGCTTGTCCTTTTCAATGGTGGTATAGGCGATTTTTTCGGCTTCGATGGGGGTAAAGGTCGGCGTGGGAGAAAAAGTGGGCCCTGCTTTCGGCTTGGATATGGACATTTCAGTGGAGGCTTCCAGCGAGGTTTTTTTGTCCTTCGTCTTGGTCACTGGCTGGGTTACCGGGATAGGAACTGCTGGTTCAGGGGTCGCGACAGGATTAACGGGGGCCGATTGAACCGGCTGGGGAACGGGCGTGGGGGGTGGAGCGATTCTTTTAAAAAAAGGAAGGGTCCTTTTCCCGCACCCGGGAATGTTGACATCACAACCCGAGGAAATAAGAAGAAGCAGTAAAAGCATGGAGGAGAAAATGGATAAACTTTTTAAAGTTTCGCGCAATCGGGCGTTCCTGGGGAGTGGATTAGATTTGACCGCAGTTTATGGTTTTTAGTTTAAAAAGTCAACAAATTCAATGATTTCAGGTGGTTTTCGCCGGTTCAATCCTCTCCAAAAAAACCAAGGTTCCGTTCTGGTCCGGTTTGAGGACCGCCGAAAGGTGCTGGTAGGATTTAAAGGACTTTAAAAGTTTAACCTCCTGGTTTTTCGAAAGCGCCTCCATTAATAGGGGGTCCGGTTCCAAATCAAAAAGATGGCCTTGAAGCAGATCCGAGGAAGGTCTTTGCAGAAGGGCGGAGGCTTCCGGCGAAATTTGTTGAATAACGTAATGTTTATCCAGAAACAAATAAGGAAGGCCGGAAGGGACTTGGGATGGGGAGGTGGGAGGATGGGGTGGAGGGGGGGAAGTCCGGCTGCCGCCTTCACTATGAGCGGTTCCTCCTTCCGGGGATTGGAGAGCCTGCTTCCCGGATCCTCGGTTGAACCAGTAGGAAAGGAGACAGGCGGTTAATCCGAATAAGCCCCAGAGAAGGGGACCGGGATGGAAGTGAAGCGCCATTACAAATTCCCTGGGTTCGCGGCCCGCCTTCTCCTCCCTTTGTTCAAAAATCCAACGGTCGGGCGCCTTGAAAGACACGCCCTCAGGAACAGCCGCGGGAAGGAATTCAAGGTTGCCTCCGTCAATGACGACCTTTCCTGCGGACTTCACCCGAAATGCTGCGACAATCTCCAAAGTTTCCAAATTTTTGGACCAATCCACCACCGCCATGTCATCCTTGAGGTCCAGGACGTAAATTAAATGGCTCCATGCCAGCCGACCCGTGTCCCGGGCCCGGGATTGATCCCGCGCGAAGGAAAGGAAAAATCCCAAAGTGAAAATCAAAATAAGGAGCGCGAGGAAAAAAACGAAGCGGATTTTTCCCGGGGAAGCCGGTGGATTCATAATGTTCCCATGAACGCGGTAAAATGTAATATAATCCTGACCGATCGCTTCGCATTTTATCGAATTTTTCCGGGGATTCGACAGTGAAAACAACAAAAAATGAGTTGAAAAAATTCCGTGATGCCATCGACCGGATCGACGCCCGATTGGTCGCCCTTTTAAACGAGAGGGCTAAAAATGTGCTAAAAATAAAATCCGTCAAATCCAAAGGGGAGCTCCATTTTTACGCGCCCCACCGGGAAATGGAAGTGTACCGGCGGATCGCCCGTCTCAACCATGGCCCTTTTTCCAATGAGATCCTGACCTCCATTTTCTGCGAAATCATGTCCGGCTCACTGGCCCTTGAGTCCAAATTAAAAATCGCTTATTTCGGCCAATTGGGAACCAATACCCATATCGCCGCTTTGCAAAAATTCGGCAGTTCCTCCTCTTATGTCGCGGGCGCGACGCTGAAGGACGTGTTCCTGGAAGTGGAAAGGGGCAGGGCCCACTATGGGGTCGTTCCGATCGAGAACTCAACCGAGGGCACCATCAATCACACGCTGGATTTGTTCGTGGAGTCGGACTTGAAAATCTGCTCGGAAATCTTCATGCCGATTTCGTATACGCTCATGTCCAAATCCGGCAGTTTCGAAAAAGTGAAAAAAGTTTACAGCCATCCCCAAGCCTTGGCCCAATGCCGCGTCTGGCTGGAGGCAAACTTGCCGGGAGTGGCCATCACGGAAAGCGCCAGCACGGCCCGTGCGGCCCAGTTGGCCTCGTCGGAAGGGTCGGCGGCTGCCATCGCCCCGGGATTGGCGGCGAAACTTTACAAGTTAAAGCCCATCGCCAAGCGCATTGAGGACATGCAGGATAACTTTACCCGCTTCTTGGTCATTGGAAAAACCAGCGCCGAGAAAACCGGCAACGATAAAACCTCGATCATGGTCTCGATCAAGGATAAGGTCGGCGCCCTTTTCTCCCTGCTTTATCCCTTCGAGAAACAGGGGATTAATTTATCCAGCATCGAATCCCGGCCTTCCCGGAAAAAAGCATGGGACTATTACTTCTTCATTGATTTCTTGGGCCATGTGGCGGATCCCAAGGCGCAGAAAGCCCTTGCGGAAATCGAGAAGGCCTCCTTGACCGTCAAGGTTCTTGGGTCCTACCCGAGAAGCGAAAATTGAAAACCAGGAACTAGGTTCCAGGTTCCAACTGGTACCTGGCGCCTTGGCCCCGGAACCACTTTGAGGTTTTAAAATGTCATTCCAAGTGCCGCTTCGAAAAAACTTATTGGGGATCAAGCCCTACATTCCCGGCAAACCCATTGAGGAGCTGGAAAGGGAACTGGGCATCCAAAACGCGTCCAAGATCGCTTCCAACGAAAATCCCCTGGGGCCCTCGCCCAAGGTGCTTCAAGCCCTGGAAAAGGCCCTGTCCAAAATAAGCCGCTATCCCGATGGCGGCGCCCATAATCTTTCCCACGCCCTTTCGCGCCACTTGGGGGTGAATCCCAAACAGGTTTTATTGGGAAACGGCTCCAATGAGCTCTTGGTCCTTTTGGGCCAAATGGTTTTAAATCCCGGCGACGAGGTTGTTTTCGCGGAGCCAGGCTTCATTATTTACCCCCTGGTGGCCCAACTTTTTGAGGCGGTTCCCAGGGCCATTCCCCTGAAAGATTTCGCCCATGACCTGCAGGCCTTCTCCAAGGCCCTGACCCCCAAAACCAAGTTGGTTTACATTTGTAACCCCAACAACCCGACGGGATCCATGGTTTCCCTATTGGCGGTGGAGGCTTTCTTAAAGGTTTGTCCTCCCAGCGTCCTGGTGGTCTTGGACGAGGCCTATTACGAGTACGTGGAAGAAAAAACCTATTTCGAATCCCTGCGCATCCTGGACAAATACCCCAATCTCATCGTGCTTCGGACCTTCTCCAAGGCCTTCGGACTGGCCGGCCTCCGCGTCGGTTACGGCATCGCCCACGAGGATTTCGCCGAAATTTACCAAAAAACCCGACAGCCTTTTAACGTCAACAGCCTGGCCATGACCGCCGCGGAAGCGGCCTTGACGGACATCTCCCACATGAAAAAAGTCACGGCGCTCAACAGTTCCATGCGCGGCCTTCTTTTGGACGGCCTCGTCAAACTGGGATTAAAGCCGGCGCCAACCCAGGCGAACTTTGTTTATTTCAACATTCCCGGCGCCCTTGAGCTCTACCAAGGGCTTCTGGAAAAGGGAGTCATCATCCGTCCCATGGGGCCCAACGCTCTGAGGGTCACCACGGGGACGGAGGAAGAAACGCGAAATTTCCTTGGGGTTTTCGAAGGGGTCCTCAAGGCAAAGGGAGCCCATCCCAAATGAGTACCTCCCATTCCAAAGTCGCGATCATTGGGGTCGGCCTCTTGGGCGGATCCCTTGCTTTGGTTTTGAAAAAAAAACGAAAATATGACCTCGTCGGCTGGAATCACAGGGCCGCCTCCCGAAAAAAAGCCGCGAAACTTTTGCCGGTCGCCGCGACTTTCGAAAAGGCCGTGCTGGGAGCCGATGTCATCGTATTGTGCGCCCACTCCGGATCCATCGCTCCCGTTTTGAGGGAATTGACCCCCCTGCTCCAACCACGAACCCTTATTTTGGATGTGTCCAGCGTGAAGGGGGAAGTGGTGAAGGCCGCGTCCCGCCTGCCGGGGATGAACCTTCATTTCGTCCCCTGCCACCCCATGGCGGGAAAGGAAAAATCCGGCCCCGCTTTCGCGGACCCGGACTTGTATAAAGGAAAGTTTGTCTTCATCACGCCCCTTCCGAAAACACCCGCGGGGCTTGTCCGGAGGTCGGTCGACTTTTGGAAAGAAACCGGGGCCAGACCGGTTGTGATGGACGCGGCGACCCACGACCGCAACGTGGCCCTCTCCAGCCACCTGCCCCACCTCTTGGCGGCGGTCCTCACCAGCCAATATGGGCGTCAGCTCCGCCGGTCTTCCTCCCTCCGGACGGCCGTGGGATCGGGTTTCCGCGACTTTACCCGGATCGCGGGGGGAAATCCCGCCATGTGGAGCGATATCCTGGAAATGAACGCGGTGGAAATCAAATCCTGCCTGCTCCAATACCGAAGGACCCTGGCCGCGCTGGAAAAGAAACTCAAAAAAGGGAATTCCCGGTTTTGGTTCGACTATTTCGAGAAGGCCCGCGCCCTGCGGGAAAAATTATGATGAAAAAAATAACGGTCCATCCCGCGGCGAGCCTGAAAGGGACCCTGGAGGTTCCCGGCGACAAATCCATTTCCCACCGTTCCGTCATGCTGGGGTCCCTCGCGCTTGGAAAAACGCGTGTCCGCCATTTTCTAAACTCGGCCGATTGCCGTTCCACCATCGGAATTTTCAGGAAGATGGGCGTCCGAATCGAACAAAAGGCCGGGGAAATCGTGATCCATGGTAAAGGGCTCAATTCCTTGAGGATGCCCAAAGGAATTCTTGACGCGGGGAACTCGGGAACGACCGCCAGGATTATTTTGGGGCTTTTGGCAGGCCAGCCCTTTGCCTGTTCCATAACCGGAGACAAGTATCTCCGGAAGCGCCCGATGAAACGGGTAGTCGCGCCGCTGGCCCAAATGGGAGCGCGGATCTCGGGCCCCGGGAATGCAGCCCTGCTTCCCTTAACGCTGCAACCAAGCGGATTAACGGGAATCACCTATGCCTTGCCGGTGGCCAGCGCACAGGTCAAAAGCGCCCTGTTGTTGGCAGGTCTTTTCGCGGATGGGAAAACCACCGTCGTCGAGCCGACGCCCACAAGGGATCATACGGAAAGAATGTTCAGCGCCTTTTCCATCCCCTTCCGCAAAAAGAACAAGGAAATTTCGGTAACGGGCCCGGTCGATCCATTCAAAGCGAGGAAAATTACCGTCCCAGGCGATATTTCCTCGGCCGCTTTTTTTATCGTTGCCGGTCTTATTGTTCCCAAGTCCTTAGTGACTTTAAAAAATGTCGGAATGAATCCCACCCGCACCGGAATCCTCGATGTTCTCAAAAAAATGGGCGCTAAAATCAAGGTGATGCCCCGAAAATCGGGAAAGGGGGAGGAGCCAAGCGCGGACCTCATGGTGTCGTCCTCCCCATTAAAGGCCGTTGCCGCGGGAGGCGACCTGGTTCCCCGGATGATCGATGAGTTTCCGGTTTTCGCCGTGGCTGCGACCCAGGCCAGGGGAACGACCATCGTCCGGAATGCCGGCGAAATGAAGGTCAAGGAATCCGACAGGATCAGCCTGATGGCGGTGACTTTGAAAAAAATGGGCGCCGATATCACGCCCACCCAGGATGGATGGGTGATCAAGGGGCCCACTCCGTTAAAAGGTTGCGTGCTTTCTTCGGGAGGGGACCACCGAATCGCGATGTCCCTCGCCGTCGCGGCTTTGATCGCGGAGGGGCCCACGACGATTCTGGACACCGAAAACATCAATACCTCATTCCCCGGCTTCGAAACCATGCTGAAGCGAATCAGCCGCGGTTAGGAAAATGAAATTAACCATTGATGGACATGGATTTACACCGATTGAAAAAGGTTTACATAAAAATAATTTTACTTCTGTGTAAATCCCTGTTCATCTGTGGTCAATAGGTTTTATCTTTTACCGTTTCTTGTATGCGCCTTCGGCTTTTCCAATTCATCATTCGGGGTTAACATGAACAAAGTCATTATCGTCGCGATCGACGGGCCGGCTGGGGCGGGGAAGAGCACCGTCGCGAAACAATTGGCCAAGAAACTAGGGTTCCTTCACATTGACACTGGCGCCATGTACCGGTCGGTGACCCTATCCGCCCTTCGGAAAAAAGCGGATTTGAAAAACGACTCGGAGTTGGAAAAGATCGCCCAAGAATCTAAAGTAGAGTTAAAACCCGGCGAGCCTGACAACAAGGTGTTCCTTAATGGGGAAGATGTTAGTTCCGAAATCCGCACGCCGGAAGTGACCCACGCCTCCGCCCATATCGCCAACTCCGTACCGGTCCGTAAAATCCTAGTCGCCCGGCAGCAGCAAATGGGCCGGGTTGACAGCGCTACCTACGGGGGATCGGTGTTGGAGGGGCGGGACATCGGCACGGACGTTTTTCCAGACGCCCAATATAAATTTTTTTTGGACGCTTCCGTGGAGACGAGGGCTAAGCGGAGACTGATGGACTTGGAAAAGGCTGGATCAAAAGCCACTCTCGAGCAAGTCATGGCCGAGGTTCAGGCCAGGGATGACCGGGATTATAAGAGGGCCGTGGGCGGTCTCCGTAAAACACCCGAATCCATTGTGATGGATCATTCTGATTTATCCGTCGACCAATCCGCCGAGGCTTTGTTCCAATATATCCGCCAAAACCCCCGCTAACTTGTTGTCGAATAAAATCTTCTGGCACCCTCCCAATGGAACCCCCGTCGGCCTTACGGTATGATGCTCCCGGTTCATTTCACCGAGGACATATCCGATCATGGCCGACGCGCCTGAAACAAAAACAACCTTCCGCCCCACCTCCTCCTTCGCCCTCGGCTGGAGTCTGGCGTCGCTTTTCCTCACCGCCGGATCCTGCTGGTATTTTTTCCAAGATTGGAAAGCGAGTATAGCGGTGGGCATCGCGGCCATTCCCGTCCTGTTCCTCTCCTGGCGCGCCATTTGGTGGAAATTACAGGAGGGATTCTTCGTCGAGCTCCAGATATTCCTACTGCGCAGTAAAATACTGCCGGATGACTACAAAATCATCCGAAAAGTTTCCCCCATGGATATCGATCAAACCAAACAGCAACTGATGGACTCGGCCTCCCAGCGATTCCAGCAGAGCGAGAAAAAACTCAGCGAGACCAGGCATGTCCTGGATAAGTTCGTCGGCACCAAGGCTTCCCAGTTCGCGACCCAAAAGGGGATCCAGGCCGTTTGGGAAGGGGAGTTAACCAGGGCGGTGGTGCTTTTTTCCGACGTCCGGGGCTTCACCTCCATGTCCGAAAAATTGCGCCCCCAGGAAACCGTCAGGTACCTGAACCGAATGTTCACCGAGTTCGAGGAAATCATCGCTTTTTCCGGCGGCGAGATAAACAAATACATGGGGGACGCCATCATGGCCTTTTTCCCCCTGCCAGCCGAGTCCGAGGAATCCTTCGCCAAGAAAGCCCTGTTGGCCGCCTTGCGGATACAGGACTCCTTCCACAAAATCCAGGGAACTTTCCGGGAAAATTACAGCGAAACGGTCCATACGGGACTCGGGGTCGGCATGTGCGGCGGCGATGTGGTCATCGGCAATATTGGTTCGGCCAGGCGCATGGAATTCACCCTCATCGGGGACACGGTCAACATGGCCTCCCGGCTCTGCTCGATCGCGGAGGACGGGCAATGCCTGATCAACCAGGATCTGGCCATGGTGGTGGGAAATCAATTTCGGATGGAGGCCTTGGAGCCGGTCCGGATCAAGGGAAAGAGCGGAACCCACAGGCCCTATTCGGTATTAGGCGAGAGAATCCAACAGGGACTGGCGTAATTTTATCTTCAATTAAACCATTATGGGTGATCTAGGAGCGGCCACAGAGGATCGCCCCACCTGGGAGCAGTACCAGTCTCAAGGGTTTCCCTCTCCCTTGAGGGGAGGGTGATTGATAAATCCCCTTAAATCTTTGTACCCTGTAACCATTTCCATCCCGGAGACTTACTTATTACCGAAAGCCGAATCCCTATGGGGGAACCAATGAAAAAAAAGACGATCATGATTTGGGCATTTTCGTTTCTAGCGGCTGGCGCTTTCTTTTCCAGCGAAGCCAAGGATAAAGCCAAAAACAAAAAGGGGGCCGTCATGCAGGAAAAAGTGGTGAAATCGGACGCCGAATGGAAAAAGACTTTAACCCCGGAGCAATACGCGGTTCTCCGGCAAAAGGGGACGGAACAGGCCTTCACGGGAAAATATTGGAATTCCCACGACAAGGGAACCTATGTCTGCGCCGCCTGCGGTTATAAGCTTTTCGTTTCCGACGACAAGTTTGACTCCGGCTGCGGCTGGCCCAGCTTTTCCAAACCCATCAGCGAGGGCGGCGTGGCGACCCAGGAGGACCATTCCCATTTCATGAACCGAACGGAAGTTCTCTGCCCCCGCTGCGGCGGACACTTGGGCCACGTGTTCGAGGACGGCCCCAAACCGGGGGGATTGCGCTATTGCATCAATTCAGCCTCCATCGAGCTCAAGGCGGATGAAGCGAAAAAAAAGTAAAACAACCGGTTCCAGGTCCAAGTTAAAAACACATAACCGCCGACAACGGTCGTTTTTGGATGATTTCCGTGGAACCAGGCGCCTTGAACCTGCCCTTGAGCCCCCTTGCATAGGCCACCCAATTATCATTAAATAGCCCATCCGCGGAATGATAAAGGGTTCACCTCATGCGTGATTGGACCAAACCGGCCGTTACCTTTCTTTTGAGCCTGGGTTTATTCGCTTTATGCCTTTTCGTGTACCTTTCCAAGTTGCCCGTCAATTTCACCTACGACGGCATGGTGTTCGCCGAGAGGGTCGAAAACTCGGACACGCCGCTTTATAAGTTTTTTCATCCCCACCACCTGATTTACGCATTTTTGGGCCGCCTTTTTTATTTATGGGGTAGGGATCACGGGGCCGCCTGGGACGGCATGGTGGCCCTCCAATTTTTCGATATCTTGATCGGGATCCTGGGGGTGCTGATCGCCTTCCACCTTCTCGTCCGAAAAACCAAGGACCCCTTCGTATCGTTCCTGACGGCACTGGGCATGTCCTTTACTTTCAGCTACTGGTATTTTTCCACATCCCCTGGCGTCCGAATTTTCGCCACGGTCACACCCCTCTTGACCTGGTACCTGCTGACTTTTTTGAAGGAGCGGGGGCCGGCCTTCGGCGTCCTGTTGGGCCTTTCCCACGGGTTGGCGGTTCTGGGACACCAGACCAATTTGATGCTGATCCCGGCGTTTTTGGGCGGAATCTGCTGCGTCCGGGAGAAAAGCGCCGGAGAAAGGTTTTGGTTTTGTATCTATTACCTGTCGTCCCTCACCTTGGGCGTGCTTTCCTTTTACGCCTTTGTGGGAAGGTTTATTTATTTCCACAAGACTTACGCTTCCTGGATTTATTGGGTTTTCGCATATTTCCATGTCCAAGGATGGGGCGGCTATCTTCCCGCCGCTGGTTTTGAACAGGGAAAATTGGCGATGTTGAAGGCTTTTCTCGCCAAAACCAATCCGGATCCAGGCCCCAACCAGCCCATCACCCTCGAGTTTGTCAAAACCCTCTTCCAATACGCCATTTTCATCTGCCTGGGTTTTCTCCTCGTCCGTTTCAGGCTCTTTTGGGAAAGTTACCGGCAAACTCTTTGGGTCGGGGTCCTCTGGATCGGTGTTTTTGTCCCCTTTTTTTTATGGTGGGAGCCCTGGAATATCGAGTTTTGGGTTTCTTCCACCGTGCCTTGCTGGATCTTGATGGGGGTGACCGTCTCCGCCATCTCCCAGCGTTGGACCAACCCCGTCCTTCATTTCGCCAACCGGGGAATCGTGATCCTGTTATGGACGGGGTTGGTGGCGCTCTTGTACCTCTATAACTTCCAATCCTCGATCAAGAAAACCGCCGTGACCCACAGCGCGAAACCCCTCCTTGAGGCAATCGATTGGAAAGTCGGGGCGGAGGACCTTTTAATGCTGACGGGAATCAACACCGTTCCTTTCTACATTGACCGCTACCAAAAAAGACATTATTTAAGCCTTCACTCTTTTTTAAGGAAATACGAGGTCAAAAAAGATAAACCTCCAGCCAACCACTCCCAGGGTCGAGACCAGGATCCTTGGGAGGACCTGTCCCTTCTGTTGGACCATACCTGGAAGCGCCACCACAAAGTCTGGGTTCTGTCCGAAGTCGTGAACAAAAATGACGAGTGGAACCTGAAATTTATCCGGTTGATGAACCTTCCGCCCGACCGCCTATCCCAGTTCCTGGGCCAATATCTTCTCAAGCCTGTCCCTTACCACGGCAAAACCTATTTTTATTCCATGAGTAAGCCTATCCCCACACCCATCCCAGCCGCGCCGCCGTCCAAAGAACCGGTTCCGGGAACCAAAGGCGGAAAAAAACTCGGGAAAAAAACATGAACGAAAGGCGCCCCTGGATAATCCTGCTGATCCTGCCGGTGCTTTGGGGATTGCCGGAACCGGCTTGGTTGGGCCAAAGCGACCAAGGTCCCCCGGGCCGTTCCACGACTGGAGCGGATAGGGCTTTGGAAAAAGCCGGAAGAAGGGTTCTGGAGGAGCGTCCCTGGCTCCGCGACCTTTATTCCTGGAACGAAACTTTTGATTTATCCTCCCAAGAGGTCAAGGCCAACCTAACCGGAGCCTATTGCGTCGGAAACGGGCGGGCCTTCGCCCTGGTCGGGCTTTCCAGCCCCCTTTGGAATTGGTCGAACATCTACGGGGATTCCTATCAAGAGCCGGACTTGGGCTCCCTCCACATGGCCCTGACCAGGGGCGGCAGCCCCGTCTGGCTTCCCGGGCAAAAAATCGGCTGGGTGAAAAGGTCCGGCTTGGTGAAGGTGGAAGCCCAGGGGAGCGGTTTGTCCGTCGAGAGTTATGATTTCGCCCCAGTGACTTCCGAGGATGATGCCGTTTGGAACAACACGCCCGTTATCATCCGGATGGTCCACCTCACCAACTCGGGAACAAAAACCGAATCCGACCTGAATCTTGAGTTGAAAATCCAAGCAGCCTGGAACGTGACAGCCCCGAAGAAAAACATCGGCCATGATTTGGTGTTGGTTCAAAAAGCCGCGAAGGCGAAAAAGCGAACGGTATGGAGGCTGGGGGCTTTCCAACAGGGCAACGCCAGCATATCCGAAGGCAACCTCCGCTACCGCTTTCCAAGCTTGCCGCCAGGCGGGGAAACATGGGCCGCTTTCTTTCTTCTCTCCTCCGATACTTCCCGGGAAAGCGCCGCGGACAGCGCCGGCCTCCGCAAAAAAGGAGCCCTCTCCCTTTTGGATCAGACCCGCGTTTATTTCACCGATTGGTTCCGGCAGGGAACGGAATTCGCCGGGGATCCCAAAATCACGGATCTTTTCGAGATTGAATCGATGATTTTTAAGAGCCAGCAATCCCACTCCGGAGGCTTCTCGCCGCTCATCGGTTATTCCTACACTTGGATCCGTGACAACAACGGCCCCATCCGCTGGTTTTTGAAAACAGGCCATCCCCGGGAAGCGAAGGGAGCCATGGATTTTTTTTACGGGATCGCCTCGAGCATGGGATCCCTTCCCAACAGCGTCCGGGTGGATTTCCCCCTGAATTTCCGGAAAAAAGACCTTTCGGACATCCAAGTGGAGCACGCGGAGACTCCCAATTGGATTGTGCTGCAGCATTGGTGGTATTACCTGACGACCGGCGACATCGACCTGATCCGGGCCAGGTGGGGCTATTTAAAACGATGCGTCGAGGGACAGGTCCGGGTGGAGGACAAGTATTTTTTCCACCGGGACGAGACCTATCTTTGGTGCCTCGAATCCAGGTGCTTTGACCAATGCCCCTGTCCCAATTACGACCTATCCACTTACGCCTTCGCGGCGGATTCCAGCTTCGACCTCGTCGCGGCCGCGGACCGCTTGGCCTACTTGGGAAAATATATTGAGATGGATAAGGATGTTTCGGAAATGACCAGCCTGGCCCGCAAGGTCCGCGACAAGGCCGAGGCCACCTATTGGAACGAAAAAGCCGGCTATTGGGCGCCGGCCCAATCCCTGTTGGGCCCCCTGGTCAACGCGCCCCAGGCCAATGTCCTGATCAATCCCTTTTGGTGCGGTTACGCCAGGAACGACTTAGACCCCTTAGGCGAAACGCCTTCCAGTTCGGGCCATGCGGTTGCCGCCTTGCGTAATGCTTATCCCATTCTCGGAAGGGAAGATGGTTTTTGGAAAACAACGCCGACGGTTGATTTTTTCGTGGGAATGAATCCCGGCCAATTGCTTTACTCGTTTTCGAAAGCCCGGCTGCCCTGGGCCGAAAAGGCCTACCGCGCGGTTCTCAAAACCGCCACGCCTTCGGGCGAATTCGCCGAGATGTACGACGGTCAATGTCACCCCTGGAATACGCCTGCTTGGGGACTTGGTACCAGCGGGAGGGTGAGGCCCTGGGAAGGCGGTTTAAATACGGAGTCGCTTTTGGAATTTATCACGGGCTTCTCCCCGGACGCCGGAAACAACCGGGTTGTGTTTTCGCCCCACCTGCCGGAGGATTTGAAAATATTCTCGGCCCAGAGGCTTCTCGTCGGAAAATCCCAAGTCTCATTTTCCCTGAAAAGAACCGGGGCGAAAGAATGGTCCGTCAACTTTCATCTGGACAAGGGTCCCTCCCCTGAAGTCCTGGTTGATATTTGGGCAAGCCTACACCTTTTATCCAACCTCACCACTTTGGGTTCAGTGGAATGGCAAAAAACGTTGGCTGAAACCAACGGCAGGGAAGCCAGGTGCCGTTTTACTTTGGCGGAGGGCCAGGACCAAACCATCACCGTTTCCGAAGGGTCCCAACTTCCGAGCGGGGAACGGAACCCGCCGCCGCCCCAACCTTTTCAACCGGAACCTTACCTGGTGGAACCCTCCAGCCTCCTGCTCCTCACCACGCCCTCGGGGATTTTCCTAAAACACAAAAATACCGAACCAGCCAACTTCCCATCGGTGGGCGGCAGCGAGCTCAAGACCATGAGGCGGGTCACCTCTTCGGTCAGTTTCCTGGATATGGACCTGCCGATTTCCACCGGGGACATCGCTTCCGCACTGTTGGATGACAAGGGAGCCTTACGGACCAAACTGGCGGTTTTAGGCACCGGCGCCTTTTCCTCGGGCCGCCATCATTTTAAACCCGCCTCTTACTGGGCCGACCAGGAGCTGGGAAAGGCCTTCAAAAAATTCCTGGAAAGGGGCGGGATACTTTTCTTGGGACCGGCCTATTCAAACCGGGAGATTCTTCCCGAGTGGTTGATCCATTTGACGCAAGGGGGTTGGGAAGTGGACGACACGAGGGATGAGGCGGTTCCCTCCAAGGAGGGCGGGCGCCGGGAAGGGCCGGCCCTGGCGGAACTCTTCGGCTTTGTCCCAGGATTGGCCGCGGGAAAGGTCGATCATGGGTTAACCGCCAAGGGTTCCCAATGGGCGTCCCTTGTTGCCCTTTCGAAGAATCCCGGCCGGTCAGCGGTGATCCTTCAAAAGGTCGGGAAAGGGCTGTTGATCCGGAGTGAATTGAGGCTGGAAGACTCGGTTCAAATGTTGAAAAGTTTTCTTCGTCCAACTTTTTGGACCGAAGTAAATTCGCGGTTAAAATGAAAATTTACCCCAAAATCTTTTGAACCACCCTGCCCCTCGCCTCGGCGCGAGGGGCTGGGTGGTTCAAATCCGTTTTGAGATAATGAAAATCACGGCTTTTTTTGGTAAAGTGCTTCGTCGCTGGGCGGCACGAGGAAGGTTCCATGAGAGCACCGGTCATCAACATATTTCGTAAGTCCGTGGGGGCCAAACCCCCGGGAGAAAACCAGGTCAAGGCGTCTCCGCCCAACCAGCCGCTTCTTAACACCATGCCGTCCTGGTGGATGGTCCTTTTCGCCTACGGCCTTTCGATCGGTTTCTGCCTTTTAACCCGCCGATTTTTCATATGGTTCCCGCCTTACCTGCTGGAAGTCTTCAAAAACCTGCGGGGTCTTCCCGTCAGTTGGGCCGACTTGGGCCTCTATTGGGGCGAGAGGGGATTGACGACGATCGCAGTCGCGGCGGCGGTTTACCACCATCTTTGGCAAATCGGAACCAGGTATAAACTCACCCCGCGCGAGATCTATGTTGAAAGCTGGTTTCCGATCCGGCGGGTGACCGCCGTGCCTTACGGTTCGGTCCGCAAGACCGGTTTTCAACAAAGCCCTCTGGGACTCCTCTTTAATTACGGGCATATCGAGATCGACACGGGAAGCCCCTCGGGCCCCCTGGTCCTCTTAAACTGTCCCAGGCCAAAGCTCTTCCTCCAAACGCTCCAGCCAAAAGTAGAGTCGTCGCTCCACCGGCCCTGACTCCGGACCCGCCAAAACTTCCACTTGGAACTCATTCTCGGAGTCCCTATAATCCCTCCCTCAAACTTTTCAGGAAAGAGCGGAAATTGGAATGGCGAAAAAAAAGACATCCCCCAAATTAAAATTCTCCCAAATCGGCAAGATCAACCTCAAAGCCAGGGCCCAGGACACCCATGTGGCCGGCTCCCAAATCCTCATCACGCCCAAAAAAGTGAAGGCGAAACTGCCGGGGAACAAAAAGGCCTATGAAACGGTCCTCAAGGGACGCAGGGAAGTCGAGGCGATCCTCGACCACAAGGACCGCCGTTTATTCGTGGTGGTGGGCCCCTGTTCCATCCACGATCCCCAAGCCGCTTATGAATACGCGTCAAAACTCAAACGCCTGGCGGGCATGGTCCAGTCGACCATGCTCCTGGTGATGAGGGTTTATTTCGAGAAACCCCGCACGACCATCGGTTGGAAGGGCCTGATCAACGATCCGGACATGAATGATTCCTTTCATATCGAGAAGGGCATCCTGTTGGGGCGCCGCCTGCTCCTGAAATTCACGGAAATGGGCCTGCCGACCGCGACCGAGGCCCTGGATCCGATTATTCCCCAATATCTGGCCGACCTCATCAGCTGGTCCGCCATCGGCGCCCGCACGACCGAGTCCCAAACCCACCGGGAAATGGCCAGCGGCCTTTCCATGCCCATCGGCTTCAAGAACGCCACCGATGGAAGCATCCAGGTTGCCCTGAACGGCATCAAGTCGGCCAACAGCTCCCATCATTTTTTAGGGATCGATCAAAACGGCCAAACAGCCGTTTTCCGGACAACGGGAAATCCCTACGCGCACATCGTCCTGAGGGGGGGCTCCAAGCCCAACTACGATCCCGCTTCCATCGCCGCCTGCGAAAAGGGCCTGGCGGACGCGGGACTGCCGAAGAATATCGTGGTGGATTGCAGCCACGGCAACTCCAACAAGGACTACCGTTTGCAGCCCACGGCCTTCAATTCCGTCCTGGATCAAATCGAAAAGGGAAATGACTCGGTGGTCGGCTTCATGCTGGAAAGCAACCTGAACGAGGGCAACCAGCCCCTGCAAAAGGACCGGTCCAAATTACAATACGGCGTCTCCATCACCGACGCCTGCATCAACTGGGTCACCACCGAGGAGTTGATCCTGTTGGCCCACAACCGTCTGAAGAAACTATGGAACAAATAATTAGTAATTAGGAGTTAGGAATTAGGAATTTTAAAACCAACGACAATCCCGCGGCTTTTGGTTCAATTCCCAACTCCTCATTCCGAATTCCTAATTTCTTCAAACCCTGGAGGGATTGAATGGCTTCTTTCCCCAAACTACGCGTCACCACCACCTGGTTCATCTCCCTCTTTTTCCAAACCAAGGGCATCGGCACCGAAAACATCCCCTTGACCGGCCCCTTTATCGTCGTGGCCAACCACGCCAGCTTTTTGGATCCCTATCTCATCGGCTACACCAGCCGCGAGAGGGAAGTGGGGTTCATGGCCAAGGAAGAGCTTTTCAAAGTCCCCGTCTTCGGCGCCATCATTACCTATTGCAACGCCTTTCCGGTGAAGCGGGGAACCTTTGACGAGACCGCCATCCAGCGGTTCCACGATTTCCTCCATTCGGGAAAACCGCTGGTTTTATTCGTGGAAGGGACGAGGACCTTGACGGGGGAACTGCAACCGGCCAAAAAAGGGGCGGGAATGCTCCTTTACAACGCCAAAGTCCCAGTCATCCCGGCCTACATCGCCGGAACCTTCCACTGTTGGCCCAAGGGTAAACTGTTACCTCGTCCCGGAAAAACCTCGGTTACCTATGGACCTCCCGTTCCGCTGGAGGATCTTTATCGTGAAAAAGCGGACAAAAGTACCTATCTTAAAATCGCCGAGCGTTTGATGGATAATATCGCCAAACTTCGGCCAAGCGATAGCAAGTAAAAACGATTCGCTGGCACCCTTTTCCCTTATAAGAGTTTCCACAGCCACGCCCTCTGATGTAGAATGAACCCCGAAATTCCAATTTTCTCCTTACGGAGTAAGAACTTGAGGTCAACCATGGCTGATTCACCCATTCCCGAAATGACGATGGAGGAACTTTTAAACGAGGAAAAGCGCGTCGCCCGGGGCCAAGTGGTCACGGGTGAAATCATTAAAATCGGCGACGACGAATTGGTCATTGACGTGGGCTATAAAACGGAGGGAGTGATCCCCCGCTCGGAGTTCGTTGACATCGCTGGTGAATTGACCGTAAAGATCGGGGATAAGGTCGAGGTGTCGGTCGAACGCATGTCCGATTCCAACGGCCGCATGATGCTTTCCAAGCGCAACGTCGATAAAAGCCGGGTCTGGCAAAACCTTGAGGAGCAAAACAAGGCGGGAGCCCTGATCAAGGGCCGGGTCACCAAAAAAGTGAACGGCGGATACCGGGTGGACCTGGGCGTGGTGGAGGCTTTCCTTCCCGCGAGTCAAATCACCCTTCAAAAGGGCGCGGACACCGAGGACCACCTGGAGAAAATCTACGAGTTTAAAATCATCAAACTGGACCGGGCCCGTTCCAATGTGGTGGTTTCCCGCAGGCCCGTTTTGGAAGTCGAAAGGGACGAGACAAGGAACAAACGCCTGACCGAGTTAGTACCGGGCCAAATCCTGGAGGGAAGGGTCAAGAGCATCGTGAGTTACGGCGCCTTCGTGGATTTGGGCGGCATCGACGGTCTCCTCCATATCGCCGACATCGACTGGGGAAGGGTTAACAAGGTCGAGGATTTCGTGAAACTGGATTCCCAGGTGAAGGTCATGATCCTGCAGGTCGACAAGGAAAAAGGAAAAATTTCCCTGGGCATGAAGCAGATGACCGCCGATCCCTGGACCCAGGCCGAAGCCAGGTACCGGGTGGGCCAAATCGTGGATGTGGAAGTCACCCATTTCGCAGACTACGGCGTCTTTTTAAAGACCAGCGACAACCTGGAGGGATTCTGCCACGTCACCGAGATTTCCTGGTCCAAGAAACTCAAAAAACCCTCCGATTTATTTAAGGTGGGCGACAAAAAACAGGCCCAAATCATTGAAATCGACTTCGAGAAGCGGAAAATCAACTTCAGTTTCAAGCGCCTGGAGAAGAGCCCTTGGGAGGATGTGGGACAACGCCATCCCATCGGCTCCAATTTCCAAGCCACCGTCACGAACGTCACCGATTTCGGCCTCTTCATGGAAATTGAGGAAGGGCTGGAGGGACTCCTTCATCAATCGGACATCACCTGGGACAAAAGATCCAAGGCCCCCCAAAAAGATTTCAAGATCGGCCAAACCTTGAGCGTCAAAATGCTGGCGATCGACCTGGAAAAGAAAAGAATTTCCCTGGGACTCAAGCAGGTCGAGGGGGACCCCTGGGACAAAGTTGAGGAGAAGTACAAACCGGGCCAGGTCATCACGGGCAAGATTTACCGTTTGGTGGAGTTCGGCGCTTTCCTGGAACTGGAAAAAAACGTGGAAGGCTTGATCCATAAAACCGAGATTTCCAACCCGCCTCCCAAAAACCTGGAGGACGCCGTCAAGGTGGGTTCGGAAGTCACCGTCAAGGTGCTGTCGATCGACTCCGGGAAACGCCGGATCGCCTTGAGCCTTAAGGCTTTAACCAAGAAATCCGACGCCAAGGAAGGAACGGAAACCGTAACCGCGGAGGACGAGGAGAACTCGGTCCACCGTAAAACCGGCGCTTTCCAGAAGATGCTGAAAAAATTCCTCAAAAAGTCGAAAACCGAGGCGGAAGAGGACGATGATGAGTTTTAACCGCGGATAAACGGTCCGCTTGCGCCAGCCATCCTCCCATCGGTGCGGGGCCCCAAGGCCCTTTCGGGCGTTTCAACCGTCCCCCGGGCGGTTTAAACCGTCCGAAGAAATTTCAGTGGTAACCCCCGGGCCATTCCCTCGTCAAAATAGCGTGCGACCCATGACCCCGAAATATTCCCTTCGCCATTTACGCCCCATTCTTTTTGGGGTTGCGCTGATTTGCGCCCAATGGGGGCCAAGCCATTTGTCCGCCGCCGGCATCGACCCGCCCTCCCCCGCGGACCAGGGTAAAGCCCTGTTGAAATCCCGTGCCTACCACCTGGCCATGGAGCAATTTCTTCTCGTCGAGGAAAAAAGCGAAAGCACCATTGAAAGGGCCCTGGCCCTGCGGCTGATCGGCGAGACGCAATTTCACGAGAAGGACTACGCCTCCGCCTACCAGGCCTACCAACAATCGCTCCACTTAAACCCCCTCTCCGCGGGGGCCTTGGGGCTGGAATTTAAATCGGCTGTGTCCTCCGTTTACCTGAAAAATTACCGGTCGGCCATCGACAAGTTCCAAGAGTTGGAAAAACGGGCCTTTGAGCCGGACACATTCTCCGACCTTTATTTTTGGGAGGCGGAATGTTATTTCCAACTGGAGGACTACGAGAACGCCGGAAGGCAATACGGCAAAATCCTGGACCAAAATCCAAACTACCAATACGCCAACTTGGTGCGCTACCTGAGGGCCTGGTGCTACTACCAGCACAACGACTATACCCAGGCTTTGGAGGGCTTCACCCAGGTCCTGGAAAAATCCCCTGAGGACAACACCCTTTCCAAATTGACGCTTTTTCAATTGGCGGAAACCCACTTCCGCCTTGGAAATTTCCAGGACGCCCAAACGGGCTACGAGTATTTCCTGAAAAAATATCCGGATGATTTCCTGGAGGCGCCGGCTCTTTATGGGCTGGGCTGGACCCTGGAAAAACAAAAAAACCACAGCCAGGCCGAAAAGACCTTCGGCAAGATCGTCGCCTCCTTTCCCACCCACCTGTTGGCGCCTTGGGCCGCGGCCCGGCAGGGCGCCGAATCCTCCGTCCTGGGGGACCAGGAGGCGGCGGGACAAGCCTACCGCCGGGGCCTGGAGTTGGCGGGGCATAAAACCCCGGCCGACCTCCTGGAATACGGGCTGGGTTGGATCGATTATTCCAACCGCCAATTTGACTCGGCCGAGGTCCACTTCGAGGCCGTCGCTAAGTTCCTTCCGGAAAGCGACCTGCGCTGGGACGCCCAATATCTACAAGCCGGATGCCTCTACCTTCAGGAAAAATACGATGCGGCGAGGGATCTTTACAGCCAAACCCATGAGAAGGGGCCTGGTGAGTTGGCCCAAGCTTCCTCCTATTGGAAGGCCTGGTGCGATTACGCCACGGGGAAATACGACAGCGCTTTGACGACCTTCCGCGAGGTGGCCAAGGATGCCGAGGGCGACCTCAAGACCAGGACCCTTTGGGGGGCCGCGGAAACGGACTACCAATTAAAAAATTACCCGGAAGCGGAGAAAGAATATGGGGCCGCCCTCCAAAAACAACCGGCGGATAACCTGGCCTTGAATTGCCTCTCCGGGCTCGGCTGGAGTCTTTTTCAGCAGGAAAAATACGACGACGCCGCCAAAAATTTCCAAAAATCCTACCGGTTAAACCCCTCCTCACCCTTGGGGATGGAAGCCCAGCTCCGGGCAGGGGATTGCTTTTACAACCAGCACCAGTACGAAAAGGCGGAACCCCTCTACCGCCAATTGGTCACCGACAAGGCCGCCGCCCCCTATTCCCTGGACGCGATGGAGCAGCTGGGTTGGTGCGCCTACCGCCAGGAAAAATTCCCCCATGCCAGGGAACTCTGGAAGGCGCTCCTCCTAAAACCGGGAACGGAGGACCGCAAGGCGCGGCTGACCTACTGGACCGCTTGGGCTTGTTTCCGGGACAAGGATTTCGATTCCGCCCAGGTTCTTTTCGGCAAAGTGGAGGCGGAAAACCCCAAGGACAGCCTGGCCCCCGAGGCCCATCTCAGGGAAGCGGACTGCCTTTTTAACCTCAAGCGGTTCACGGAAGCGAAAAAAGTCTACCGCAGCTTCATGGATCTCTATCCCGAGCATCCGCTCTTGCCCGACGCCCTCTACGGCCTCCAATGGTCCTCGGAAAAGCTCGGGGAAAAGTCCGAGTCCTCGAAGGTGGCGAAGGATTTTCTGGAAAAATTCCCCGGAAGCTCCTTTGCCCCGAGCATCCAGTACCGTCTGGCGGATAATTTGTTCCATGACGAGAAATACCCTGAAGCGGTGGAGGCCTACAAAACCCTGCTCGATAAGTATCCTGCCAGCGCCGAAGCCCCCCGGTCCCTTTTTTGGATGGGAACGGCCCTGGTGAAAAACGGGCAAAACAAGGAGGCCCTGCCTGTCTTCCAGGACCTTTTAAAAAAATTCCCAACCGATCCATTGGCCTTGGAGGGGCAATTCAGCCTCGGCTCCATTTATTTCGAGACCCAGGATTTCAAGGACGCCCTCGCCTCCTATACGGGCATTTTTCAAGACTACCCCGACCACCGTTTGGCGCCCCACTCCCTCTTCAACAGCGCCATCTGCGAGAAGCAATTGGGCCATCCGGATAAATCCCTGGAATATTTCCAAAAACTTTTAAAGGACTATGGTTCGGATCCCCTAGCCCAGGAAGCGGGCCTCCAGGCCGGCGTCCTGCTGGAAAAAAACGGGCGTAAAGAGGAGGCCTCGAAAGCTTACGAAGTGACCATGCGTTCCGAAAACCAAAAACTGGCGGTGGAAGCGGCTTTTTACCACGCCGACCTCCTGAAGCAGGGGGGGAAGTACTCGGAAGCGGTCAGCGAGTTCAACCATATCACGATTCAATACCCCTCCCAGGACCAATGGGTCGTGACGGCCTTCGCCAAGATGGCGGAATGTTACGAGTCCATGAAGCAATTTACCAAGGCGGAGGAGACCTATAACCGAATCTTGAAATACACCCACATTAAATCTTACCGCTCAGCGACCTTGAAACGGCTCAAGGCGTTAGAACCCTTCTTGGCCAAGGAGAGGGCCAAAAAACCCGCCAAGGCCAAACCGGTGAAAAAAGGAAAAGGAAATGGTAAAAAAGTGAAAACCTCCACCCCCGAACCAGGACCGGCAAAGGCTGAACCAACGGCCGCGCCGGTTGAAACCGTGAACCCAGGCGCCGCTCCCACGACAGCCGGCCCTGCCGCTGGCGTTCCAACGGAGGTTTCCAAGTGAAAAGTCCCATAAAAATCCCCCGCCCAAAAGGTTTCCCACCGGCCTCCCTCCGGCTCCGCAAAAACTCCGCCGGACAAATCGGCCTCTATCGGCTATTTTTATTTTTCGGCGTTTTAGGTTTGATGGCCGCCTCCGTCCAGGCCGAAGAGACGATCCTTCCCGACAGCGACTTGACCTCTTCCGCCACCCCCGCGACGGATAAATCCGATATCTCCAAGCCCGACGCGGCGGCAATCCCGGGAGAACCATCCGGTCAGGCCCCTGGCGCCAACCAAAAACCATCCCAAGGCGAGGGTGAAAAGGCCCCCGTTCAAAGCCGGCCCACCGCGGTTCCGGAATTTTCCCTGCCTGAAGTCGTCATCACGGGGGAAAACGAATTGACCATCGGCGCCAAGAGGCTGGATCGAAAAGAGAATGACGTAACCTTGGGAAGCCACGATCTGACCGGGGTGGAAAGAGCCATCAACGATCTTCCCGGCCTCAATAAAACCTTTACCGCCTTGACCGCGGAGGAAGCGGGCCCCTCGAAGGACACGGCCTTTATCCTGCACGCGGGCGGAGGAACTCCCGACAGCTACGGCGGCTGGGGGCTGTTCGGCCAGGAATTCAAGGATCTTCAGTACCTGTTGAACGGTTTTTACTCGACTTGGGGCGGCGAGGCGGCGGGAGCCGGACGGGACGGGGACAAGCGCTATAATTTCGGATTGGACGTCAAATTATTCTCCTCGACACCCTTCAGCCTCCGCTTGGCCGGGAATATCTCCCAAATCGAGGATGAGCTGCCTTACCAAGGCTCGATTCGGGAAACCCATCAGGGTTCGGAACAAAGCGCGGACCTCCATTGGAAAATCTCAAACCTGGTCCAGGCCCAAGTGAAAATCTCAAACCAGCCGACGACCTTGTCCTACTGGGACGGAAGCGCCAAAACCAACCAAACCGGCGAGTTGGAAGGCCAATTTAAGGTAACCGCCGAGGACCTGGATCCTTTCCTGAACCGCGTCGGATTAGAGGCCGGCGGCAGGAGGGCGACCTCGGATTTCGCCTCGCCCGCCGTCACCAGTTATGACTGGGCATGGTTCGGCCTCCAGGCCTTTTTAAAACACGGGGAAAACTTGTCCTTAACGGCCAAACTCCAAGGACAGGGCGGAAGCGGATTGGACCTTCCCCTCAAATTTTTCCCCGTTCTGGACCTCATGTGGCGGTTTTTCGGCCAAAGCCAGCTCAATCTGTATTGGCGCACGGACCGTTACGTCGATAGTTTTCATAACACCTACATGAACAACGAGCATGTGGCCCCGGAAACGGGTTTTCCCCTGGCCACGGAGGTGACCGGCGAGTGGGGAGGCCGGTTCACCCAAAAAATATCGGAAAAAATCATCACCTCGCTTTCCGCCTCCGTCGCCAGGATTCAAAACGACCACCAATGGACCGACATATCTCCCTCGGCGCCGGTCCAAATCCAGGCCTATTCCACCCTCGGCGAGGTTGAAATCACCAAGGCCGGGGCCAATGTTCAATGGAACTTCATGAAGGATTGGCAGGCTGCCGCGACCTATCAATGGACCCAGGGCATGAACCGCTCCGGGGATGGTTTGAACGTTACGGGATTAGCCGCGCACCGGGGCATCCTTTCCATTTATCGCGGGGACGACCAGTTGGAAACAAGGTTGGAATTGCAGGCCATGTCGGACCGGCAGGCGTTCGACAGCCTGCCTGGGTCCTTACCCGCCTACTGGACCCTGGGGCTTGACGCCACTTACCATTTGAGCAAGACTTTCTCCCTATGGCTGAATGGGGATAATTTGCTGGGAGAGAATTACCAAATCCAGCCTGGATACTTGGAGCCGAGGTTTCACATCCGCGGGGGAATTGAAGTTATTTTTTAGGGATTTTAACCACAGAGTTACACGGGGTAACACAGAGTAAAATGATTTCAAGGATTTTAAGCCTCACTTTTGGGAACTCTGAGTAACTCTGTGGTTCAATTGAATTTTTTGGAGGATTTATGAGTCACGATTTCTCGTTGTTCCAGGTTTTATTGAAGGGCGGCTGGACGATCGGCCTTTTGATCCTCATGTCCATTGTGGTCGTGGCGGTGCTTTACAACCGCTGGACCTATTTCCGCGCCCATTACCGGAAAAGGGAAGAGGTGATGGCGGCTTTGGAACCCTTCCTCAACAAAAAAACGTTCCATGAATGCGTGGAAGCCTGCGACCGAAACGGCACCCTTTTAGCCAAGGTCGTCCAGGCGGGGCTCAAGGCCAAAAATGACGGGACGGACTTGACCCAGGCCATGGAAAGGGAGGCGAAGATCCAGCTTTTGCGGCTGGAAGCCCGATTGCCGCTTCTGGCCACCATCGGCAGCATCGCGCCCTTCGTGGGGCTTTTTGGCACCGTTTTAGGCATTATTCAGGCCTTCCAGGACCTGGCTTTGGCCAATGCCGGGGGAGCGGCGGTCGTTTCCAAAGGAATCGCGGAGGCCCTTTTTGCCACCGCCACCGGCCTCTTCGTGGCCATCTCGGCGGTTTTCATCTACAACTGGTTCCAGGCCAGGCTGAATGAAATCGCCCAGGAAGCGGAGATCGTCATCTCGGAAATAAACGAAAGGTTCGGATGAGGAAACTAGGGTTAGCCAAAGATGAACACGGATTAACACGGATGGCGCAAACTAAAATTCGAAATCCTTTTAAAAAAGATTTGTCTGAGTTCATCCCTGATCATCTGTGGCAAGTGGACTTGTTGTTTTTGATATTTGCCGGAAGGAGAACTATCGATGCAAAGCCGACTGAGGTCTAAATCGAAGCTCATCGCCGAAATCAACATGGTGCCCTTCACCGACGTGGTGTTGGTCCTCTTGGTCATCTTCATGGTCACCACGCCCTTCCTGTTCCAGGGCGCTTTTCAGGTGAAGCTGCCGAAGGTCGCGGCCCCCTCGCCAGCCTTGCCGGAAACCATCACCATTACCATCACCCAGGGGGATAAGGTTTACGTGAACGACGCGGAAACCCCCTTGGAAAATCTGGTGGCCCTGCTCCAAACCCTGATTCAAAAGAAGCCGGCGGCCCTGGTCATGATCAACGCCGATAAAAACGTCTCCCACGGAACCGTAGCGGGAATCATGTCCAAGGCCTATACGGCCGGCATCAGCAAATTGGGAATCGCCGTGGAGCTGGGGGACAATGCCCCCGCCCCCATCACGCCCAAATAAGGATCCTCGATGGAACAAGATTTTAAAAATTCCCTCATTTACTCGACCCTATTCCACGGATTGCTGCTGCTTATTTTATTTGTCCTCTACCATTCTTTCTTGGTGGTTCGAACGCCCCTACTCATGGAGTTGACCCTCATCGGCCAAATGTCCCAGGGCCAGGGCCTGGGATCACCCGCTTCACACACGGGTGAAGTTCCAGTCCAACTTCCCATGGCGGAAACCAACGGGGAATTCTCCACGCCCCGGACAGAATTGTCGAACCCGCCCGTGTCGGCGGCGGAAAAGCCGGAGGTCAGCGTCAAGAAACCCCTCAAACCAAAAGTCCATTCCGGCGCCGCCTCGTCGGAAGCCTACTTGGAAAGCCTGCGTCATTCCGCCCCCATCGGTTTGGAACTTAAAAAGGATGCCCCGAATAAAATTAAAACCACCGCCGGATTGGGCCATATCGGGGTGGCCGGCACCCCCAACGGCAACGCCAACATTGAGGGGGAACTGGCGGCTCGAACCATCAAGTGGCAAGTGAATCCTGAGTACCCGGACTGGGCGAAGAAACAGGGAATCGAGGCTACTGTCCGACTTCAATTGACGGTCATGCCCAACGGCCTCTTGCGGGAAAATGACATCCAATTCGAACAGACCTCGGGCTACCGCGAATTGGACCAAGTGGTTTACAAAGCCCTGGTCCAATGGGAATTCGAGCCCCTTCCGCCTGAAATCAGCCAAACCGACCAATCGGGCGTCATCACCTTTTCCTTCAACTTAAAAAACAATCCATGATCACGGTTTTCACCGGAGCCCTTCCTTTTATTTGGATCGCCCTATCCTTGGCGGCGGCGGCGCCTGGGATGGTGGGGGGGGACGCGCCTGAGTTGACCGCCGCCGCCTTTCACCTGGGCTCCGCCCACGCTCCGGGCTACCCTCTTTTCGTCACACTCGGCCGTTTGGCCCAGCTTTTACCGTTAGGTTCCCCCGCCTTTCGAATGACTTTTTTGTCGATACTGGCCCAAACCGCCGCCTTGATGGTCTTGGTCCCTACCCTCGGAAAGTTCGCCGGAAGTTCCAACACCCCCACCGGGAAAAATTCCCTTGTCCTGCTGGCCGCCGGCTTGGTCATGGCCGGACCCCTGGTTTTTCACCAAATGGTCAGCCCGGAAGTTTTCGCGCTGCATCTTTTTTTCACCGCGGGTCTATTGAACTTCGTCCTTTTTCCAACCACATTCAATCTTTACGCCGCCGGCTTCCTGACAGGAGCCGCCCTGTCCCATCAGCACCTAACCTTCTTGATCCTTCCAGCCTTGGGATGGGCTTATCGAAATGAGCTTAAGGACGGTAAAAAAGCCGCGATCGCCTCCTCGCTCCTTTGCCTCGGATTATCACCCTACCTCGTCCTTCCGCTCCGTGCCAACCTCGCTCCCCTGGTCAATTGGGGAAACCCCTCCACCTTCCAACAGCTTTTTTACCATGTCACCCGGGCCCAATATGGCGGCGACATCTCCACCGGATCCTTCCTGAATGGTTTTTGGGACCTTTACCTCTACACGAAGGATTTCCTGCTGGAGTCCTGGGGCCTGGGCCCGGTTCTCCTGGCGGCAGGCCTTTGGAAAAACCGGAAGGGGATCCAACCGGAATATTTCATCGGGGCCTCTTGCCTTTTCATCCTTCTTCCGTTCCTGATCCGGGATGATTACAATCCCGAAAACAACCACATCAACGGGGCTTTTCTTCCCCCGGCCCTTCTTTGGTTTTCACCCCTCATTCTGAGGGGCCTGGAATGGATTTTTGCCCGAAGGGGTTCCTGGAAACCACTCCTGATCCCGGCGGCGGCGCTCATCCTCTGCGGCTCAACCCTTTCCGCCTTCACCCAAAACAACTCCAGCCGGAACTTGGCGGTGGAGGACGTCGGCCTGGACATCCTTTCCCAAATGCCGGCCCATTCGGTTCTTTTCAGCTCGGGTGACTCCATCACCTTTCCCTTGGCTTACCTGAAACTCGTCCGCCATTTGCGTCCCGACCTGGACATCTTCGACCGCACCGGAGGACTCTTTCCGGACATTTACCATTTGTTGGATTACCGGAACGAGACGGGAACGGCCCCGCCCCTCTTGGCGGCGGCGGAAAGAAACTACGAAGCCCGCCAGAACCCCTCGGCTGTTTTTTACAGCGAGAAAATCGACGCGCCCCGGGAAACCCTCCTGATGAAGGGACTGCTCTTTTGGGAGGCTTATGGGGGACATCCACCGCCTGCGGAGGAATTCCTATGGCAGAATTTCAGGACTCCCAGGGTCGAACTGAACCATGATTACTTGTCGCGGGAAACAGCCTCGCGCTATTACCTGTTCAAGGCTTCCTACGGCCTCGAGGTGGCGAAAAGCGGCTTCATGGGGGAGGATTGCCTGATGCAGGCCAAGGCGATCGGGTTCGACAATAGCCGCCTTTTCCTCAACGCCGGCGTGGTGGAGAACAGCCAGGGCTGGACCGATCACGCGGCCCTTTCCTTCGAGAAGGCGTCCCAATTGTCCCCTGGTTATTTTCTTCCCTGGTTTGACCGGGGAATCTTGGCCGAGAACCAAAAAAATCCGAAGGATGCCCTTCAGTTCTTCCGGAAGGCCGTCAAATTAAATCCCAGCTCCACGGACGCCCATCAGCACCTGGGCTTTCAGTACTTCCAGGCCGGGCTCTTCGAACAGGCGACCAAGGAATGGGAAACGGTCCGAAGCCTTGATCCCAATTACGCCGAGGCCTATCGGACCTTGGGTTACATGAATATGAGAACCAGGGCTGATTACGCGGCCCAAATGTTCGAGCGTTATTTGCTGTTAGTGCCTAACCCGCCGGACAAGGCTACCATTACCGATTTTCTGGCCTCCCAGCCGCATATTTAATTCCAAATGAACGGATGATTATTTCCCCCTTTGAAAAGGGGAATTTAGCCTTTTCGGTTCCTACCCCCCTTTTTTTAAGCCGGGAGACAACCAAAACTTCTGCGTCTCCTTATGATAAAATGCGCCCTTCATTGACCATTCTTTAAAATCAAAGGTTTCATTATGGCCCGCATCGCAGCGATCTTTCCCAACGAAGGCTCCCATTACGTGGGAATGGGCAAGGATTTTTACGCGAAATCCATGTCCGCCAGGGAATTTTTCGAAAAGGCCGAAAAGCTCCTGGGATTGAAGCTGGCGAAAACTTGCTTCCTCGGGCCCAAGGATGAGCAGGACAAAACCGTCAATGCCCAGCTTATTACTTTCGTGAATGACGTGGCTTGTTTCGATCCCCTGGTTTCCAACCGGCGGAAACCCGAGCTCTTAACCGGCATTGGCGTGGGGGAAGTGGCGGCCTTGGTCGCCGCCGAGTCCATTCCTTACATCACCGCCTTGCAATATGTGGTTAAGCGCGCGGCCCTGATCGAAGCTTTCGCCCTCAAGCATGGAGGCGCGTCCCTTTCCTTGACCGGAATCACCCTGGATCAACTCCAGCCCCTCCTGACCAGGGAAGAAGGGGAACTGATCATCACCCATCACCTGGCCCCGGACACTTTCATCGTTTGGGGACCGGTTGAGGCGGTGAAGTCCGTTCAGGCCGAAGTTCAAGGCGTCAAAGAGATCAGGACCAATCCCCAGCTTCCGAGGGGCCCCTTGTTCAGCCCCCAGGCCGCGGAACTGGAACCGGCTTTTGAGGCCCTTTTGAAGGAATGTCTGGGCGAGATCCAGTTAAAACATCCCAAAATCACCTTCCTGCGCTCTTCCGATGGTGAATATGTTGGAACCCTTGAGATGGTCCGGGACGTCTTAATTAAGCAATACTCCAGTCCCGTCGACTGGATCAAGACCGTGGGAGCCGTGACCCATCGCGGCTTCAGGGTTTGGGTGGAAGTGGGTCCCGGCAAGATTTACAGTACCATGGTGAAGAAGTGCGATAAGAACAACACGGTCACGAACGTGGAAGACGCCAAGACCCTCGTCGCGGCGGTAAAATTAACAGGATGAGAACTACCATGAGGAATTCGGGATTAGGAATTAGGAATTTTAGCCGTCCTTGCGGGACTCAACCCCCATCGGGTGGTTTTAAGACGCGGCAAACCCTACTTAAGATTTTCCTAGGCCATCTGTGTTTATCCTTGTTCATCTGTGGCGCAATGCCGCTTTCCCCAATTTTCGCCGACACTCCCAAACCCACCATCGTTTTCGACAAATCCCTGCCCAAAGTCACCGTCATCCCCAACCCAGCCCGCGGCAAGAAACTTAACTTTAGGGTCATGGCCGCCGGCCCCTGCAAAGTCCGCATCCGGGTCAACAACCGCTTCTTTGACGTGATCGCCACCATCGAAAAAGAAGGCGGGTCCCTTTTCGACATTCTTTGGAACTTAAAGACCGTCTCCGAGGGAATTTACTATTACCAAGCCCAAATCGAGGATAAGGCAACGGGCCAAATCACGAAGCTTCCCCTTCAGAAATTTGTAGTTTTGAAATAGTTTCTGTCGCAAACCTAAGCTGACAACCCCTCCCAAGTCCTGTACAATCCATCCACACAACTAGTCAAAAATCGGAGTCATGCTTGCGACCGCTACCTGAAGTGCTGATTGTCGGACGACCCAATGTGGGTAAATCCACCCTTTTTAACCGTTTAGCCGGTAAATCCATGGCTTTGGTCGATAATATGCCTGGTTCCACCCGCGACTTGAAAAGCTTTGAGCTCCTTTGGAACGGGGTCACCTTCATCCTCACCGACTCAGGAGGGTGGGTTCCCGGGGAAAAAGAGACCATCGCCCTCAAGGTGGGGGAGCAATTGGAAGCCCGCCTGAAGAAGGTTTCCGCCCTATTGTTCATCGTGGACGCCCAAGAGGGAGCCACCCCCGCCGACAATCTTATTGCCAGGAACCTTCGCAAATACGGCATCCCAACCTGGCTTTTAGTCAATAAGGCGGACCGTATCGGCAAACAGGACGAGGACATCTCGGATTTCTTGAACCTTGGCTTTGACAGGGTTTTTCCCATTTCCTCGACCCACGGCATCGGCATCAACGATTTCCTGGATTCGGTGGTCTCGGCCATCGGGAAGACCTCCTCCAAACCCATGGGTGACAGGGAAATCGAGAAGAAACCCCTCCGACTTGCGATCTTAGGTAAGCCTAACGTCGGTAAGTCCTCATTAGTCAATGCTTTGTCCGGTCAAAAAACCCAAATTGTCGACGATATGCCTGGCACTACCCATGATGCCATCCCCGTGATCCTGGAAACCGAGGACGATCCCTTGATCGTAGTCGATACGGCCGGCATCCGGGCCAACTTGAAACAGGACAGCCGCATCGAAAAGATCAGCGTTGAGCAGGCCCTTTACGAACTCCAAACCTGCCAGGTTGCCCTGCTCCTTATCGACGGCGAAAAGGGCGTTTCCCACCAGGATGTGAATATCAGCAAGATTATTTTCGACGCATTCCGGCCGGTTGTCGTGGTCATCAACAAATGGGATATCAGCCACAAAGGCGCGGAACAGGCCCATGCCGAAAGGGTGATCAAGCGCCAGCTACGGCACCTGAATTTCGCCCCCATCCTCTTTACTTCAGCTAAGACGGGATTGAATATCAACAGGGTCCTACCAGCGGTTTACGCCGTTTATGAGGAGAGTTGCCGCCAAATCCCGACCAGGCAGGTCAATAACGCCCTCCAGGAGGCGGTTGCCAAGCAATCCCCGCCCTTCCGAAACGGGGGACAGATCAAAATCCTCTATGGCTACCAAAGGATAGGCCATCCGCCGGCTTTCGAGATCTTCGCCAACCGCCCCGAATGCGCCTCACCGGCTTATATGCGTTTTCTGGAAGCGGAGCTGCGTAAGAGCCTCGGGATGGAATCAACGCCCCTACAGTTGGTCCTCAAGACCAAGGGGGACAAGAATAAAGAAGAACATGGACGCAAAACCTTCAAGCGAAACTTTAACTTAAGGGCTCATAAAGAGAAGGTCGCCAAAAAGAAAGCAGCCAGGAGAAACCGTGGCTGACCTCCTTATCCCCATTGCCGCCTACCTCATCGGATCCATCCCCTTCGGTTTCTTAATCGTTAAGTGGATCAAGGGTATTGATGTCCGGACCCAAGGAAGCGGCAACATCGGCATGACCAACGTCTGGCGGGTCGCGGGAGCAGGGTGGGGAATAGCCACATTAGCCTTAGATATCCTAAAAGGTGTCGCGGCCATTTGGATTGCAGGCCATTTTGACCCCGGAGACGACCTCCTCAAGGTTATTTGCGGCCTTTCGGCCCTCTTAGGCAATGTATTTCCCATCTTCCTGAAATTTAAGGGGGGCAAGGGCATTGGAATCAGTGTCGGAATCTTTTTCAGCCTCTTACCCTTGGAAAGCGCCGCTGGGGTGGCCGTCTTCTTGGTGATCCTGGGCTTGACCAGGATGGTCTCCCTCGGCAGCCTCTTGGGCGCGACCACCATGATGTCCTTCACCCTCTATCATCAGGGCCTCAACTGGTTTTCAGGCTTGGCCATTGCCGCCACCGTCATGATATGGTGGACCCATCGCCAGAACATTAAACGCATCTTGGCCGGAACCGAAAACAAAATCGGAAAGAAAAAACAGGGGTAAAACATATGAAGTTATGTGTTTTAGGCGGCGGAAGCTGGGGAATCGCTTTAACTATCCACCTCAAAAGAGCGGGTCACGACCTGGTTCTTTGGGACCACGATAAATCTAAAACCGAGAACCTCAACAAGCTTCGGGAAAATCCCGTCCGCCTGCCGGGCGTCAAGCTGCCTCTCGAAATCCTAGTCACCCATGAAATTCAGCGGGCTCTTAAGGGCCGCGAGGGTGTCATCATTGCCATTCCATCCCATGTCGTCCGCTCAACCCTCAAGACGGCAGCCCCTCATTGGCCCAAGGAAGCTTGGGCCGCCTGCGCCTCCAAAGGGCTCGAGGAAGAAACCCACCTTCGCATGAGCGAGGTCTTAAAGCAAAGCCTTCAATCAGAGGCCTCAATCGCTGTATTATCCGGTCCCAGCCACGCCGAGGAGGTTTCCCGTCAAATGCCGACCACGGTTGTATCCGCCTCGTCCGACTTAAACTTGGCCAAGACGGTTCAAAAGGTGTTTCATTCGGATTATTTCCGGGTTTATACCTCCAGTGATGTCGTCGGAGTGGAGTTGGGGGGGGCGCTGAAGAACGTGATTGCCATTGCCGCGGGAATTACCGACGGTTTAGGCTTGGGGGACAACGCCAAAGCCGCCCTCATGACCCGCGGCCTTCACGAAATTACCCGTTTAGGCGTGGCTCTGGGGGCCCAAGCCCAGACCTTCGCCGGACTGGCTGGCATGGGGGACCTTATCGTCACCTGTACCAGCCACCACAGCCGCAACCGGTTATTGGGCGAGAAGATCGGCAAGGGCTCCAGCCTCGAACAAGCTTTGAAGGAAATGACCATGGTGGCTGAGGGCGTCAAGACTGCCAAAGCCGCCGTGGCCCTCGCCCAGACCGTCAAAATGGACGTTCCCATCACCGAGGAAGTTTATAAAGTTCTTTTTGAGGGCAAAAAAGCGAAAGAAGCGGTCGCCTCCCTCTTGTCCCGGACCGCTAAACCCGAGAATGATTTCGCCGAAAGGACCTCCTTTTGACCCGTCAGGATCTTTTGAAAAGTCTCACCCAATTGGGCCTTACGAAAAAACAAGCCCTCCAGACGGTGGATGTTTTTTTCAACACGATCACCACCGCCTTGCGGGAAGAAAAAAAGGTTTCTATAGTGGGTCTCGGAACTTGGGAATGGAAAAACCGTATCGCCCGTTTGGCCCGCAACCCCAAAACAGGGAAAGTGGTGGCCCTGGGCAGCCGAAAGGTCTTGGTGTTTAAACCCAGCAGGTTGATTAAAAAAAAGCTGAAGGGAAGTTAATCAAACGAAGGCGTAACCGCAAATGGACGCATATTTTAGCGTTGAAAAAAGACTTAACCGGCAAAACATCAACCGTTTCTTGAAGCTCCTTTTGTTGACTTTCTTTTTAAATTGGCGTTAATTTAGGTCGATTCGCGGCTAAAGTTTTAGGAGGGAACCGTGTCTGAGGAAGAGAAGCTTTTTTACACAATCGGCGAGGCCGCCCAAGTCGTGGACGTGAAACCCTATGTGCTCCGTTACTGGGAGTCTGAGTTTAAAAAGTTAAACCCCCAGAAATCCGAAACAGGCCAAAGAACCTACCGAAAAAAGGATCTTCAGGTCGCCCTCACCATCAAAAGACTGCTCTACGACGAGAAATACACCATTGCGGGAGCCCTCCAAAAACTGGAGGAGCTCGAAAAAGCCGGTTTGGACCAAATGGATATGTTCGGGATTAAAACACCCGGCCTGCCAAAGCCAGAACCACCCGCCGCCGAACCGGCGGAAATTTCCGGGGATGAAACCGGAAGGATCGAGCCGGTTAAAATCGCTCCCCAACCGCCGGCACCCAGGCCCTCCATTTCTCGGGAAAAGGTCAGGGAATTGAAGAACCTGATCGCCGAAACCCATTCCATCCTCAAAAAATATAATTTAGCCTGAAAAAACCGTCTTTCCCCGATCTTCTTTTCTTGAATGCCGATATTTTTTGGCCTATAGTATGCATCCCTTCGGGGGATGTTGGGTTCCTTATCGATTCAGTTTAGGATCCAAGCCTTCACGATGTCCCGCAAGGTTACTTTGGACGGGGTGTAGCGCAGCGGCTAGCGCACTTGGTTCGGGACCAAGGGGCCGGAGGTTCGAATCCTCTCACCCCGACCAAAGTCACCCTTTCAACATCTCGGTTCATGGTCGGTTTTTCGGGGCGTGGCGCAACCCGGTAGCGCAGTTGCATGGGGTGCAAAAGGTTGCAGGTTCAAATCCTGCCGCCCCGACCATTTTTTTCAAGAGGCTAAGGCAGTCCCAATCCGCGGATGGGGAACGCCTTGGCCTTTTTGTTTTTCCCGAATTTAGGGTTGTTACCACAGATTTTTAAAAAGTCAAAAATAAGCTCAATTTATTCAAAAAACTGACAATTTTAAGCCTATCCCCAAGGAAGGTTTCCCATGTTTAACGCTTTCATCGCCGTTGTTAAAGGGAGAGTGCAGGGGGTCGGCTTCCGGTATTTCACGAAAGGCAAGGCGGATGAGCTGCATTTAACAGGTTGGGTTCGAAACAGGCCGGATGGAACCGTTGAATTATTCGCGAAAGGGGATAGGTCAAATTTGGAACAGTTTATGCAAAGCTTAATAGCTGGACCCACCGGAAGCCGGGTTGAAAAGGTAGAACCCCAATGGGTTGAGGATCACCAAGACTATCAAGGCTTTGAGATCAGAGGGTAACAAGGTTATGGCCAAAAAAGCGAACCTGAAACTTAAGCTGAAAACCAAGCCCAAGAAAATGGCCATAGCCCCGCTGATTCCCATCCTTGACAAGAAATTATTCCAATCCAACCAATTTAAAACCAGTGAAAGAGTCACCACCGACAGCCTTAAGCTCTACTTCCGCGAAATTTCCAGGGTCAAGCTCTTGACCGGCCCCGAGGAAGTTTCACTGGCCCAGAGGATCGAAAAGGGCGATATGAAGGCCAAGCAATGGCTCATCTCCGCCAATCTCCGTCTGGTCGTGAATGTCGCGAAAAAATACGTCAATCAAGGTTTGGCTTTCCAGGATCTCATCGAGGAAGGCAACCTGGGACTCATCAAGGCCAGCGAGAAATTCTCCTGGCGGCGCGGGTTTAAATTCAGCACCTACGCGACTTGGTGGATCCGCCAATCCATCACGAGGGCCCTTTCCAACCAATCCCGGACCGTCCGGGTGCCGGTCCATGTTTCCGAGGATATCAACCGGGTCCAAAGGATCACCAGGGACCTGACCCGCAAGCTGGGCCGCGAACCAAGCCTCATGGAAATCTCCAAAGCCTCCCGTCTCAAGTTCGAAAAAATCCACAAGCTCCAACGGCTGGCTCAAAGGGACCTATCCCTGGAATTGACGGTGGGGGACGAGTCCGGCTCAAAGACCATCGGTGATTTCATCGAGGACAAAACCGTTTTAAGCCCGGCTCAAAACGTTTTTGACCAGCTCCGCACCGAAAAGTTGAAAAAGCTCATTGAAAACCTCAACGACAAGGAACAAAAGGTGATCCTGATGCGCTTCGGCTTTGACCAGGACCAGCCCAAAACCCTCGAACAAACCGGCACCCTTTTAGGTGTCACCCGGGAGAGAATCCGCCAAATCGAGGAAAAAGCCCTCCAAAAAATCAGGTCCCTCATGAAATCCAGCGGCGAAGAATACCGTGAACTTTTAAACGAGTTTGTGTAAGATTCTTCCCGGCAAAGCCGTTTCGTTTTCCCCCGAAACTTCCGCCAACCCATAAAACTCATAAAGGATGGACCATGGATTTCAAAAGCCTGATCCGTGATGTACCAAATTTTCCGAAAAAGGGGATCATCTTCAAGGATATCACCCCCCTGTTGAAGGACCCCAAGGCGTTTCAGGAAGTTATCCGGCAATTGGCCGACCATTACAAAAACAGCCGCATCACCTCGATCGTGGCCATGGAATCGCGGGGCTTTATTTTTGGCGGAGCCTTAGCCGCCACGATGGGGGTTTCCTTTATTCCAGTCCGGAAACCGGGAAAACTTCCCTGGAAAACCTTGCAGGAGACTTACGAGCTGGAATACGGCAAGGACACCCTGGAAATACACCTGGACGCCATCGGAAAAGGGGACAGGATATTGGTCCTCGATGACGTATTGGCCACAGGGGGAACAGCGGCCGCCACGATCCGCCTGGTCGAGCGGGCCGGCGGTGAAGTCGTGGAGGCTTGTTTTATCATTCAATTGACATTCCTAAAGGGCCATGAAAAATTGAAAAGCACCCCCGTCTACTCTATAATCCAATACTAACCGCGCCTTTCCCCGGCTTGGTCCCGGGGTCGCCTTTAATTGGAACAAAGGGACTTTTTGAATTGCGGTAACCATTTAAAACAGTCATAATTCAGCGCTTCGCGCTTAAAGTGGGGCACCGCGCTTGAACGCCCTCGTAGCTCAGTTGGATAGAGCGACCCTTTCCTAAAGGGTAGGTCACGCGTTCGATTCGCGTCGAGGGTACCATCGAATGAGGCCTTCCCAACCGGAAGGCTTCGCTTTCAAATTTTAGATCACTCAAAGAGGTTTTTATGACGATCAACTGGGGACACAACAGGATCATGGGGGAAAAACCTGCGGCCCAAAAATGGCTGGATTGGGCCAAGGCCCATCAGGAGGTCGTGGCGGTGGCCAGCATTCTTTTTCTGGTCCTGGCCTTGGGGGTTCCTTATTACCTCCACAGCCAAACGAAGAGCGAAAATGACGCCAGAGGCGTCCTGAATCTCGGCCAATATTACCTTCACTCCCAGGTGGACCCCAAAAACGGACCCTTCAAATCGGGGGCGGAAAGGGATCAACAGGCCCTTCAAACCTTCCAACGCATCCTCACGGATTATTCCGGAACCAAAACCTCGAAAGTGGCCCGTTATTACGTCGCCAAAACCCAACTGACCTTAGGGCAACTCACCCAGGCCTACACCAGTTTTGACGCCGCGGACCAGGACCTCAAGGGAACACCCTTGGGCGACGAGGCTTATTTGGGGAAGATCATGTGTTTGGAAGCGCAAAGCCAATGGGCCCCGGCCGCGACTTTAGCCGAAACTTTTTTGAAGGACCATTCGGATAGCTTTATCGCCCCTGAAATCCGCCTGACCCTCTCGTCCATTTACCTCAACAATCAAAACAAGGAAAAGGCACTGGAACAATTGAAAATAACCATTCAGTCCTACCCAGATACCAATTGGAGCAAGGAAGCGTCCAGGCGTCTGGGCAATCTCAAGGCTTGAATTTAATCCCCCCGGACCGCACCAACCAACGGCCTAGACCCTAAAGCTTTTTTTGATCCTGCCAGCCGCTTCCTCAAAAACCCGAACCGCCGGCAGCAGGCTCAAAACCAAGAAATTTCCCTGGGGAAAGTCATAAAACCCCCCGGGATGGACCCACACCCCTTGCTTTTCCAAGAGGTCAATGACCCTCTGTTCCTCTGAAACGCCCGGCTTTAAAACCTCCACCAAAGCGTACCATCCGCCCTGCACCGGCCAAACCTTGACGTCCGGCAAGTCCGCCAAAGTCCTTTCCAAACAAGCCAAGTTTTCCAAGACCCGGCTTAAGACCTGTTCCCGGAATATCGGCGCGAACTTTAACAAATCCCCCAAAGCCAATTGGACCGGGGTATTGACCGATAGGTAGGTATCCGCGATCAACTCCATCCTGGCCCGGCATTCCGCCAAAACCCCAGCGGGACCCTCCATGACGATCCAGGAAAGCTTCAACTGGGGAAGGCCCAGGCTTTTCGAGAGCCCTCCCAACCGGAAGGACAAGATATCAGGAGTTGGCTTTTCACCGGATCCCTGACCTGGAAAAGCGAAATCGGAAAAAACCTCGTCCGAAAGGAAAGCCATGGAGTTTTGACGGCATTGGTCCGTTAAAAAGGATTGGTCGGCCAAACTTAAAAAGCAGCCTGTGGGATTGTGGGGATTCACCGTGATGAGGCCTTTGGTGCCTTGCCGGAGGGCCTTTTCAAAAGGATCCCGGTCCAGCGGCCAACCTGGTTCTTTTTTTAAAAAATAGGGAATGGATTCCAGACCCTCTAGGCACAGGAGATGGTCTAACAGGGGATAGCCGGGAGCCGGGACCAGGAATCTGTCGCCGGGGTTGCCAAGGAGTTTAAAAATAAAGGAATAGGCTTCGCTCGTGCTGGCGGTCAGGATGACGTTGGAGGGGTCAAGGGGAGGTCCGTGACGGCTTAAATAATCGGCGACCGCCTGCCTGGCGTTGGAATGACCGAAAGGTTCCGGTTCGTAAAACAATCCCCGGGACTTGCCAAGGGTTTCCAGGAGATTCGAGGGGTAGTTAAACCCGCATTGAGTTGGATTGGACTGGGTTAAGTCCAGAAGGGAGGTACCTTCCAGGCGATCTTGGGCACTCGAGATGGGATTGAAGGATAAGTCTCTTGGGGTTCGGTTCGAAAATTCCATATAATTCCCCTTAAAGTAAAACTTTAAGACCAGGCCAAGACCCTTTATTTCAAGGTTCTTGAAATCAAACCAAAGCTTGAAGACCGCTCTATTTCCAAAAAACCCATCAAAATCGGCTTTTTCAAACGAACGTCCCAACAAAGGGGCCCCAAATCCTTGATTTTAAAGGACCATTCCAAAAACAAGCCCTTCTGGTGGATCCGGGGTTGGATTTGGCCGCTCCTCCAAAAGGTTGTTTTGGCACCCAACCAATTCGTTTTTGGGCTTTTTTGACCCTAGTACAAAGATTGCCAATGGATATTAATCGTTCAAAAAAACATCGTTTAAATGCAAAAACGACCCATTTTGGCAACTTTTGAATTTACCTATCCCTTATCGACCTTCGGCGGCTCGAGAAAGGTCGTAATTAGATGTGATAAACAAAGACTTAGGTGCGTTCTCGAATGCATTTTTAATGATTAATCAGCTTCAGGATCCTCGGGCCAGGGGTCCCGTAAAGCTTTTCGTCCCCTGGCCCGATAGCGCCGTAAAACCTCCCGAGGGCCCCCTGAGCCTTCCAAGCTTAAGGCATGGACCTTGTTGCCGCCTCCAAAAGCCCGCCCATGGGCCTGCTTGGCCTTCGTGGAAGCTAGCTTCACGTAACTTTCACTGACCATGATGCTCGAATGGCCCATCAAATCGCGGATTTCATAAACACTGGCTCCTGATTCAGCCAATTGAGTGCCAAAGGTGTGCCTTAAAACATGAACCGTGAGATCCTCCGGGTTTTCCAAACCCGCCCATAGGGCGGCTTTCTTAACCCAGGTCTCCAAAAAATGAGGATGAATCGGCTTTTGCGCACTGCGGGGGCTTGGAAATAAGTAAGGCCCTGAGGCTCCAGCCTTCTCCGAACCGCATTCCTCCAAATACCGCTTGAGAAGGTCCCTCAAAGCGTCGGTCATGGGAACGGTCCGCTCCTTGTCGCCTTTCCCAATGACCGTTAACGCCTTCTGGTTCAGGTCTATATCCAGGAGCCTCAGGTGCGCCATTTCCGAGACCCTTAGACCGCAATGGTAGCCCAATAGGACCACCAGGCTTACTTTTAAGGCCTCTAAATCGCCTTTCTGAAGGCCCTGTACCATGGCAGCCCTGGCTTGGGGCGGCAAGGGACGGGGATTCCGCTGGGGGCTGCGAATCGCGAGGTTATGAAACACGGCTGTGGGGTCGTTGGTGATTTGCTGGATGGAGGCCAGGTAGCGGTAGAAGGACCTGGTCGAGGCCAATATTCGTTTCATGGACCTGGTGGAATAGGAACCGCGGGCCTTGCCGGCCGGCGTTTGGCCTGGTTTGGTTAATAATCCCACGAACCTGGCCAAATCCTGGGGTTTGGCCGTAGCCGGAGTCAACCGGGATTCATCCAGGAACTGTTTAAGCACCCTCAGATCCTGGTGATAATTTGATTTAGTGTGGGGGGATTTTCGAAGGGCCAAGAAACCCGAATAGGGCTCCAGCAATTGAAGGTCGTCAGGGCGGTTAAAGGCTTGGGATGGATTATCGTCGGCCATAACTCCTCCTTCGTAACTTCTATAATTGTAGTTATAGAAGTTACGAACCCAATTGTCAACCAAAATGACTCAAGGCCCGGCGCGGGGCCCCAACTGGATTCAATGCCTGGTTCAGAATTCACAGGCTTTAAAGGCCGTTTTTGCGCGCAATCAGTGTTTTTTTAAACGATCTCAGGACCAGCTCGACCAGAACCCTCAGTCCATTTTCGCTTTTAAAGGTCCAATTGAAATAAAAAATCATCGAGGTGTTTTTGAAAAATCTCGGGCGCTTCCAAGGGCGGCAAGTGACCGACCTGTTCCAAAATTTTCAACTTTGCGCCAGGAATGATCCGGGCCATGGATTCCGACTCCGAATTCGGGATTAAAGCATCCTCGGATCCAGCCAAGATCAGGGTTTTTACTTTCAACCCCGGAAGTAAGTCCGTTTGATCCCTTCGGTCCGCCATAGCCCTTTGGGCCAAGCTGACCGCCACAGGTTTTGCGGCCCATATCCAACGGCTGACGGTTTTAGCCAATGAAGTATTTCGAGCCAATGTGGTTTTACCCAAAAGTACTGGAACCATGGCTTCCGCCAAAAAAGCGGTTCCCTCTTTTTCGACTTTCAAAGCGGTGTCCAAACGCTTTTGACGGGCCTCGGGTTGGTCCTTTCCGGCCCTGGTGGAGACCAGAAGGATCCCTTTCACGAGCCCGGGAAATTGACGGATAAATTCCAAAGCCCAATAACCACCCATGGAGATGCCGCCAAGGACAAAGGGACCCTTAATTCCTTTTTCTTGAAGGTGTTTTTCCAATCCCAGGGCAGCCTCTTGCAGCGTAAAACTTGCGGTTGCCAAAGGGGATTCCCCAAATCCCGGAAAATCCGGCAAAATCAATTGGAACCCAGGAGGAGTCTGAAGGTTTTCCCAAAGCAGGTGGGAAAGGGGAAAGGCGTGAAGAAGAACAACCGGAAATCCCTCTCCGAAGACTTGGGATTCCATTTCCAGATTAGCCAAGCGAAAAACTCCTTTGAAAAAGACGCTTTAGGACGTCCATTTTAAAGGATCGCTTTAAGGCTTAAAGTTAATTCTTTGTTTTAAATTCGGACGGGAGTTTTAGGTTTTCGGCCCAGGAGAACCGATTCTATGTTTTCGGCGGCCAAAAGGGCCATACGGTTCCTGGTTTCAACCGTGCCGCTGCCCAAGTGCGGCAGCAGCACGCAGTTATTCAGCCTTCGGAGTCCTGGGTCGACCAGCGGTTCGAACTGATAAACATCCAATCCGGCGGAAAAAATAAGGCCCCTTTTTAAGGCCTCCGCCAAGTCCTTTTCATCATGAATCAAGCCTCTGGCGGTATTGATGAATATGGACCTAGGCTTCATTCGCTTAAACTCTTTCAAGGTGAAACGGCCCTTGGTTTCAGGAGTTAAGGGTGAGTTGACACTGAGAATGTCGGATTTTTTTAAAAGGGCCTCAAAAGGGACAAACTTAGCGTTTAATGACTTCTCTACCAGACGGGATTCACGGTGCCGTTGATGGTAGAGCACTTTCATGCCCCATCCCCTTCCCCTCATCGCTACCGCCTGTCCAATCCTTCCCAACCCATAAAGTCCCAAGGTTTTACCGGTCAAATCGACCCCCAATAACATCAGGGGATGCCATCCCTTGAATTTTCCCGAACGAACCAGTCTTTCTCCCTCAGGAATCCTCCTGGCGCAGGCCAATATCAGGGCCCAGGCGATATCCGCCGTGGCCTCGGTCAGGACATTGGGTGTGTTGGTGACCCAAATTCCCTTTTCCTTCGCCGCTTGAAGGTCAATATTGTTATATCCCACCGCGTAGTTGGCGACGCATTGGAGCCTGGGCGCGGCGGATAGGACTTTCCGGGTAACCGGATCGGCCAGGGTGGTTAATAGGGCATGGACATTTTTGGCTTTGGACGCCAATTGATTTTCCGTCAGCTGTTTTTGGTTCCAGGTGACGTGAAATTTCCGCGAAAGTTTCTGATAGGCGGCCGCGGGAAGGTTATTGGTGATGAGGACGGTTTTTTTCAATGAAAATCCCGGTAATCGAAGCCTTTACTTGCCGGCTTCAGGGGTAATGGTGCCGGTCGGCGTGGCCGTTTCCTTGGGATTGATCTTGTAATAGACCTTTTGCCAGAGGTTGGGGCCTGGCGTATTGGTGATGGTCGCGGTGGGGGTGAAGGTCGGGGCAACTCTGGCGTCGACCAATATCCTTCGGTCATGGCCGCCTTTTTTTACCGTCTCCAAAACGTCCACTTCCATGGCGTACTCGGATTTCGCCAGGTTAAAGAACCTGCCGTAGAGGGTGACCCTTTCCCCTTTTTCCAGCTGGTCTAATTCCGTCAAATCCCCCGCCTGGGTTTTAAAAAGCAAAAGGGGAAAGCCATAATGAAAATCATCACTTTCCTTCAAGCCAAATTGAAGAACATGATATTGGTTGACGTCAAACCCAATGGCGCTCAAGCGCTCCTTATACTGGTAGGGCGGCATCCATTTAAGGGAGCTAAAGGTGCCGTCAATTTGAATTTGGCGCCAGTTATTGATCTCGTTGTAATGGGTGCGGAGAAAATCCAGATCCATGATTTCGTATTGAGCCATGTTAAATTCCTCGGCGGGCTTGGCCAGGAGGATCGAACCAGTGAGTAAAAGGCCGAAAAGGGTTGTAAAATAAAGTTTTTTCAAGAACCTACTCCTCGTTTGAAGTGCGGCCTTTTTAAGAGGGTCCATTATAACTGGTACCCCCTGCCCTACCAAATGGTTTTTGGCGCGCTTCCCTGTCCCAAAAGGCGGAGTTTCACTTTAAAAACCTCCCGCCATTGGCCGCCGGACTCCGGTCTCGCCCGGGCTTTCAAAACATGGGGGTCAAGTTAAAGTGGAAACTAGGCGGCCCTGCCTGGTCCAGCCTCCAAGCCACGTCGAACCGGAGCATGACCAGGGCCCTTTGATAGACAAAATTATAAAATCGGATTCCCGTTCCGATGCTGCTGAGCAAGGGCGCCGAGGGAAGGTCCTGCAATTGGTTGGAAACCACGCCTGCGTCCAAGAACCCCGCCAGCTCGATATCCTTGATCAGGACAAACGACAGGGGCTGTGGCACGAAATTCATGTTGGTGGCGATCGGATAACGGAACTCCATGTTCCAGAGGCCTAAATTGGACCCAAAAAAGGTCCCTGCCCCGTAGCCCCGGATGGTCGTGAAAAAAGCCTGGAAGGGCGCGTCATCCCCGATAAAAAAGGACTGGGGATTGGGGCCCTGGGAAGTCATGGCGACGATACGGTTCGCCCAGATCAAGTGGTTCAAAAACCCGATATCGGCGTAAAACTGGGTCTCCAACAAAAGGTTCGCGAAGGAAACATTGGCGTCCAGGACCGGGACCGCGTGCAGCAGGGTGAAATTCGCCGCGTATCCGCTGCTCGGCCAAAACTGGGTGGCCCGCCGCTTGTCCTGGACCAGGGAGACGCGGTAATAGTTGGCCACGTTCCACTGGTCCGTGTTTTGGAAATAATTGGAGATACCCTCGGAGAAACGCAGGAACAGGGGGCTTCCCTGGAAACGCTGGGTCCCCAACCCGTACTCGAACCTCGTGGTCTGGTCCAGGGGATAGGTGAAATTCACGTCCAGCCCATTCTCGTTGTTGCGGTACTCATCCACCAGGCTCCCCGTTTGGACGTCGAAGATCCTGAAAAAATTCTGGAAATAAAAAAAGTTGAGGTCCACGGTCGTCCGCCAGGCGGAAAACTGGTAATTGGCCTCGACGCCCGTACGGACGCTGGGAATGGTGTCCCCCAGGATGGCCAGCCTGTGGTCGCCCAGGTAATCGCTCATTTGGAGGACACCTCCCCCCACGAAGCCGAAGGAACTGTCATAGCCGGCCAGGAAAAGAAGAATGTCCGGGGATATCTTCAGGTGGTAATCCCTGGACACGATCTTAAAATTGGGCTGGACTTCCAGCGGGGGCGAGGGGGGGCTTTCGCCCGCCTTGTTGACGGCCGTGACATAGTAAAAATAATTCTCGCCCGTTTGGACGTCATAATCCGTGAAGCGTCCCTGCCGAACCGGGGAGACGGTTCCGACCAGGTCGAAATCCCCGTCCGCGGTCTTGGATCGGAAAACATGGTAGCTGGTTACGGCTTCCTGTTCCACGGCGGTCACGGGCCACTGGAGCTGGACCAAATTGGACGCTTCCACGACTTCCAAGCGGGAAACGGCCATGGGCGGCGCCGCCGGTTCTTTTTTGTCCTTCGCCGAATCCTGCTCCGTTTTTTCGGCGTTGTCCTGGTTCTCCGCGTCCTTAGGGGGAGCGGCGGCCGAGGGAATCAAGTTCGACGCGTTGTCGAAACGATTGGCCAAATAGCCGGAAGCATCGGAGGGCGGGGGGGTTGGTTCCAGCTTTTCAGCGCGAAACAGGGAGAGGGATTCCTGGCCCCGCCGGTAAAGACAGCAATAAAAATCCTCCGCGCCGGGGCCGGGGGCTGCGCTGAGGATGTCCACGAAGCTATTCGTCAGCTGGGTCAAATGGCTTCCATCCAAATCCATGCGGTAGAGGTTGAAAATCCTCTTGTTCTTATTGGACGTCAGGTAAATCGAGTTCTTCGCGATTCGAAAAGAGGAGACGGTTCCCAGGTCGCCTCCCACTAAAATAGGCGTCTTTAAGGGCAAGCCCCGGGAATCCAAATCCACCCGCTTGAGCCTGGTTTCCCCGCCGCCCTCCTCGAGGTAAAAAAGGCTGGCGCCGTCCGGCGAATAACAGGCCCAGGATTCGCTTTCCTGGTTGTCGGTGAGCCGGTCGATCTTCCCGGTGGCCAGTTCCAAGCGGTACAAATCCACGGTGCGGTAGTCAAAACCGGAAAAAAGCAGGAACTTTTGGTCCTGGGACCAGGACGGCGAATAGATCAAGGGCATAAGGGGAACCTTGAGTTCCCTCGTCTTGCGGCTGCCCAGGTCGATGGTTTTGAGGATATAGTCGCCATCCCGGTTGGAGGCGAAGGCGAGTTCTTTACCGTCCGGGGACCAGGCGATTCCCGATCCCTGGGTTTGGAAATTTTCCCGGAGGAGGGTTGTCTTTTTCTTGGTGGAAACTTCCCAAAGGACCAGGTCCCTTCCCTTCAGGTAGGCCGCCCATTTCCCATCGGGCGAGGCCGCGGCCTTGGCGACCCCCATCTCCAAGGAATCCCCGTATTTGTCCGGAGGAGGCATCCCTTGGATCCTCGCCCAGGCGCTGGACTTGATGTAAAAATGCCAGTTCTCGAAAAGCTCGTTCAGGGAAACCCCCAGGACGGACTTCAGGACCGTGTCGGCCTGCTGGTTGGAGGCCATTTTTTTCATCATCTGGTAGACCTTCTCGGGGCCGTAAAGCTGGGAGGCGTATTCCAAGATGCTTTGGGATTCCTTGTAAGCCATGTAAACCTGCTCGAAATGGTCGAAGGATTCCAGCATATTCAGGGGGATGACCTGGTCGTTCAGGACCGCGTCCCGCAGGACCATCTCTCCCTGGGATTCCCAATGCTGGGCCGTCCACTCAGCCATGCCCTCCATCATCCAATTGGGGACGAAGACCGCCTTGAAGAGGTTCACCGAGCGCCAACCCTCGCCGTAAATCATGTCGTACTGGAAGGCATGGGTCAATTCATGGGTGATGACCTTCTCGAACTCATGGTAGGATCCGCCCATGGGAACCACGATGCGGTTCTTGAAAACCTCGGTGAATCCCCCCACTCCCTCGGGCAGGGCCTGGGGAGTGATGTTGGTTTCCTGGAACTCGGTGGAAGTGCCGTAAATAAACAGGGGGATTTTATTCTTGGGGACGAAGTCGTAGCTTTTGCTGATCTTCAGGAAGGCCTTTTCCGCGTAGCCGGTCGCGGCCTGGGCGAGGGTCTCGCATTCCTGGTAGTAATAAATCTCGAAATGCTCCGTCTCCAGGATTTTCCATTGATGGTCCGTGTGGTACCGGACCTTGTTCATCCCAAACTCCAGGCCCCAGGAGAGGGACGGAATAGAAAGAAGGAGCGAGGCCGATAAAAGCCATCGACGGAGGGATGGAAAATTGGAGCGGCGGCCCTTCAATGGCTTCATGGACGACCCTTTGACCGGGCTAAAAATTACCTAAGATGCGCCACCCAAATGGCCGGACTTCCCCGGCGCAGCCATAGTCCCTGGTCCGCCACAAAGGCCACCTTGACGCCGTCGGGGGAAACCGCGGGAGCCCTGTGGGAAATTTGCGGGAAAATGAGGTCCTCGGCCGTGTTTAAGTTGGCGTCCAAAATCCTGATCCTCCGGGACTCGGTTAAAAATCCGTAAGGGTAGAACAAATTGAGGAATACCGACCGGCTTCTTTTTTCCTCAAACAGGACCTTTTGGGCGTCCGGATTCCAGGCGATGTTGCTCAATTCCCCCCGGCTCTCGTAAATCTTCTCCCGTTTGGTTCCGTCGGCCAACACCAGCCAAAGGGATGATTCCTTCCCCTCCTCGGCCAGGTAAAGGTAGCGGAAACCGTCGGGGGCCGGGATCACTTCCTTGACGGCGATGCCCTCCATTTTCTGGTTCTCGGCCTTTTCCTGATCAGACAACAAAGCCTCCGATTTGCCCGTTTTCAGGTTCAGGACGCGAAAGACGCCGTGGGTCCCGTCGGCATAGGAAATAAGATCGCCCGACATGGTCCAAGAAGGCGAGAGGATGGGCGAGGCGCTGGTCAGGAGCGCTTTTTTGGACTTGCCAGCTGGGTAAACATTCAATTGATAGCCCGAATCGTCCCCGGTCACGTATAAAAATTGCTTCGTCGTTTCCGACCAGGGAGTGCCGTCGCCAAAGTCCCGGACTCCGCCGCGCCGGAGGACTTCCACCCGGCCCGTTGCCGCGTCCACTTTCCAAAGGCCCCTCTCCCCACCCTTGACGGGATCGAGGATGATGGATTTGCCACCTTCCGCGAAAACGGGCCGGAAGGGGCCCTCCCCCGCCGGGACCTTGTAGGAGGTGATAAACTCCTTCTCCCTGGCTTCGATGACTTGAAGGAACCAGCCTTCCTGGGTGTGAATTGAAAAGGCCAGCTTTTGCCGGTTCGCGGTCTGGGGATTGTTTAATACTTTCAGGTCCTCCGGGGAATAGGCGATCACGCCGATATTACCCATCGGATTCTTCGAGGCTAACCCCAGCCCCGCCAGGACCGCGCGGGAATTACCGTAGGAACTGGCGTTCAGCCCCACGATCAATAAAAGGCCGAGGGTGCCGGCCGCGCACAAAATCCTCATCCCATTCAACCGCTGTTCCTGGCCCGGCGTCGAGGAAATAGTAAGCCCGACGATGGTGGCGATCAGCGCCAGGACCGCGAAAACCAGGCTCAAGAAAATAAACTGCGAAACCCAGAAGCAAATGGAGATGAAAGCCGGGGCCAACCCCAGGTATCCGGCGACCAGAAAACCGGCGCGCGCCGGCGACCGGTTCATGATGAAGGCAATGGCGTACCAGAGGAGATAAAGCAAAAACAAAATAAACAACGAGAGGAGCGCCGAAATATTTTGGACCGCCTCGACTTTTCCGACGCCGACCAGGACCCCGTAAATTCCGAGCACCACGTAGATCAGGACTTCCACCACGATCAAGGGGATCTTCCAGGCGTGGGAGAATTGCCGGTTCTTCTTATATTCGGCGGAATAGTCGTCCTGGACGCCGTTGCGGATCTTGGCGATGCACCCCAATCCCAGTCCGACGAGGAAATAGGACAAATGGGGGAGAAGCAGGGCGAAGGGAGCCTTGGCCGCCGCGGGAACCAACTCGTGGTAATGGTTAAAGATTCCCAGCAGGATAAAACCGACGGCGAAACCCATCCAGGCCGTGGTGGTCATTAATTTGGACATGGCCTTCATGAACTTGCTCTCGCGGCGCGTAACCTTCGGTTGCGCCGGTGCCGATTCAACCGGCGGAGGAATAACAGCTGCCGGAGTTGGAGCCTGATTTGCGGATTCAGCCACGATATCCCCCTTGTGATAAACAGTTATTCGTTTCCAGCTTCAAGGCGAAAAGGACGCCCTTCCTCCATATTCAAAAAAGCCCCGAATTAGAAAGCCCGGTACTCCAGTTGAAAGCCGTTGTTAGCCCTCGCCAAGAAGGAAAAGGGCAGGATGCCGTTCAGGATCTGGTCGAGTTTGACCGCCTGGTCCGTCTTCACCACCGGATCCCCCTTGATCCCGGCTAATTGGGCGGTTAATTTTACCGCGACCTCGTAATTCCCCAATTGGTCCACAAAACCAAGCTCAAAGGCTTTTTTCCCCGTCAGGACCCTGCCGTCGGCGTAAGGCGTGACGAAATTCCGGATTTCCTGGTCGGTCACCAATTCCTTTTTCTTTTTTAAGATTTCAGCCAATCGGCCCTGAAACGCCGCCTTGCGGCCGTCCAGGACGGAACCCAAAAACTGCTGGAAAACATCCATGATGGTTTCCTGGAGATATTCCCTCTCCTGGGGATTCATGGGGCGGTTAAAGGACCCCGTATCCTTGAATTTTCCGCTTTTGATCGTCTGAAAATTAACCCCGACCTTTTTCAAAAGCCCCGAGGCGTCGGGAAACTCGGCGATCACCCCAATGGAAGCGGTCAAGGTCCCGGGATCGGCGACGATCTGGTCGCAGGCGGCGGCGATGTAATAGGCCCCGGAAGCGGCCATGCTGGACATGCTGGCCACGACGATTTTCTTGCTTTCCCTGGCGCTGAGGATCTCCGAATAAATCTCCTGGGAAGGCGCGACCGCTCCCCCGGGGCTGTTGAGCCGGAGGATCAAAGCCTTTCTCGAGCTTTTCTTGAATTTTTTAATCCTGCGGACGATGTCATCGCTCTGGTAAATCGGACCGGAGATATCGATGAGGGTTATCTCGTCGGAACTGGCTAAAAAGGAGGATCCGCTGGATTTACCCACCATATGCTCGATAAAAATAACGACGAAGATGAAACTGAAAATAAAAAACGCGAAAAAGCCCAATAAAACATAAAGAAAAGTTTTGCTTTGGGGAGGCGCGGTTGGAGTGGTTGGTTTCATAGGAAGGTTATGGTAACAGACCCCGAAAAACGTTGCAATATCAACGAAAGCCGGGTTTTGTTAATCCTTCCACTGGTTTCCCAAGTAGCGGCAACTTTCGGCCCATTGTTGGGCGATACCCTCCAAAATTTCCTTTTTAACGTCCGGATTCACGGGCATCGTGGGAAATTCGGAAAGTGGGTAGAAGGCCGCGTCCCGCAAAACCGCGTCGGGTGTCACTTTCAACTCATGCTTCTCGGAGGTCACGATGAAATAAAGGTTTAAAACCTGCCGGTGATGATTGGGCGGGATCGAATCATGCACCAATACCAGCTTTCCCACCTTAATGGCAAGCCCGACTTCTTCCTGGAATTCCCGGACCAGGGCCTGCTCCACGGTCTCGCCAAAATCCACCCCTCCGCCGGGAATGAGCCAATAGCTTTTATCGTTTTTCTCATGGCGGACCAGGAGGATTTTGCCGTCCTTAACCAAAATGCCGGCCGCGCGGATTCGAATATTTTGCATAAAGCCACCCCGTTTTGCCACAGATGAACACGGATAAATCATTCAAAACCATCAGATCTTTCATCATTATTTTAAACGACTTTACCTGGGAACGGTTGCATTCTTATCCATGTTAATTCGTGTTCATCTGTGGCGAAATGTGCTTTTGAAGCTCTTCTAAGACGCTTTCCATCGTTGGGTAATGATCCAGGTTGATCCATTCCACGTTGTGCTGGTGCTTGAACCAAGTCCATTGGCGCTTGGCGTATTGGCGGGTCCGGCGGAAAATCCGCTCCAGGGCCTGGGCTCGCGTCATCTCTCCCTTGTGATGGGCCGCCGCCTCGGCATAGCCGATGGCCCCCCAAAGAGGGTGATCCTCCCCCAGGCCCAGTTCCATCAAATTCCTTGTTTCGTCCAAAAGACCGCCTTCCCACATGGCCTTGGATCTTTCCAGGAGTATTTTATCGAGATTTTCACGGGACCGCTCCAAGCCCAAAAACAATACCTTATCCTCCCCCAAGGGTTCCAATCCCGCGGGTTTTTCCGAGAGATCAAAGGTCTTTTCCAAGGCCCGGCAAACCCGTTGCAGATCGTTGGGATGTAGCCTGGCAGCCGCCTCCGGATCCCGGCTTTTGAGCCAATCGTGGAGCCCTTCCTTCCCGAGCTCAAGGGCTTTGTCGCTGACCATGGCCCTCACCTCGGGATCGGGAGAAGCCCCGGCAGGCGCCCCCTCCACTAAAGCCCTGAGGTAGAATCCCGCGCCTCCAACCACGATGAAGTTCTTGGCGTTAGCCTTCCCCTTCTCAAGGATCGCTTTAGCTTCTTGGGCGAATTCCACCGCGTTCCAGTTGTCCTTGGGATCCCTGGAGCCGATTAAGTGGTGAGGAACCTTCTTTTGCCATTCCAGGGAGGGCTGGGCCGTCCCCACGGCAGTCCCCCGATAAACCTGGAAAGCGTCAGCGGAGATAATCTCGGCCCCGATCCGGAGGGCCCATTGGTAAGCGACTTCGGATTTTCCCACGCCGGTGGGGCCAACCAAAATAGGTAATTTGGAATGAGGATCTAGGAATTCGGAATTTTCAGGCATACACCCCGCCAGCCAATAGATTCACGGCTTTATAAATCACCCTCACCCTGCCCTCTCCCTTGAGGGGAGAGGGTAGGGTGAGGGGGAAAGTAATTTCAGTGCCGGTCAAACCTTCGGTAAAGTTCCGAAAGCGGTATGGAAAGGATCGTCGGGCGTCCATGGGGGCAGGTAAAGGGCAGGTTGGCTTCCCTCATCCGGTTGATCATCCCTACCATTTGCTCCTCATTGAGGCGGTCCCCCGCCATTACGGCGCTCCGGCAGGATAAAAAGGTCGCCGTCCTTTCCCTGGCCTGGTCCAGCCGGTTCTGGCTTTTCACTCCGGAAGCATCCTGCGCCGACAGGTCATCGACCAGGTCTTTCATCAAGTTGACGAGGTTTTTGCCGGCCAAATCGGCCGGAACACTGCGAATGAGGAAAGTGTTGCCGCCAAAGGGAGCCGTTTCCATTCCCAGCTCCATCAAGGCTTCCGTGTTGTTCTTCAACACCTGGGCTTCCTTGGCGCTCAATTCCACCGTGACCGGAACCAACAAGGGCTGAACCTCCAGTTCCTTTTCCCGGACCCCTTTCATGAGCCGCTCGTAATTGAGCCTCTCGTGGACCGTATGCTGGTCGGCGATAAACATCTCCGAGTCCGACTGAAAAACGATGAAGGTATTGAACAACTGGCTGAAATTATAAAGTGATACTTGAGGGTCGATCCGGCGGACTTGCAGGGCGTCCTTGCCGAATCCGTGCTCCACAAAACTGGCTAAAGGGTCGGAAGGCGGGGTCCCTTCCCCGCTGGTGGCATAACGCTGGGCGATCTTGTCGTATAAGTTGGGGGTTGCCTGTGCCCCAAAGCCGGGAATAGTTCCAGGCTCGTTTAAGAGGGTTGGATTGGCAAAGGTCGTGGCATAGGAGGTGTTGGAAGAGGGGCCATTGGACATGGGCACTGCCGGGGCCGGAGCCAAGGGCTGAAGCGAACCAGGCGCCGATAACAAGGCGCTTCGAATGGCCCTTACAACCGCTTCATAGACTTCCCTGTCTTTGGCGAACTTAACTTCTTTCTTGGTCGGATGGACATTCACGTCCACCTGATCCTCGGGCAGCTCGATAAAGAGAACCGCAACCGGAAACCGCCTGGTGGGCAAGAGGGTATGAAAAGCCGTCATGACCGCGTGGCCCAGGGAGGGATTGGCGATCCAACGCCGATTGACGAAATAAAGCATATTTTCCCTGGTGGGCTTGGTGATGGTGGGGGCGCTGACCACGCCGGTAATCCTGATGCCGTTGGATTGGGCGTCAACCGGTAAAAAAGACGTTGAAAGATCCCTGCCGAAAACCTTGGAAAGCCTGGCCGGAAACTCCGAAGGGGCCGCCTGGAGGGATTCGTTTCCGTCGATTGTCAGCTTGAAGCCGACATGGGGAAAGGCCAAGGCATAGGTCGTCATGACCATGACGACGTGATTTTCCTCGGTGCTTTGCTTCTTCATGAACTTCATGCGGGCAGGGGTGTTAAAGAAAAGGTTGGCGATGCTGATGGTGGTCCCGACCGGCCTGCCTGTCTCAATCGTCTTGGGGGCCGCCCCGCCCTTAATCTTGACGGAAACTCCGGAAAGGGATTCGGCGGTGCGGGTCGAAAGCTCGAAATGGGAAACGGAGGCGATGCTGGCCAGGGCCTCGCCCCGGAAGCCGAAGGTATGGAGGTGGGACAGGTCGTCCACCGAGTAAATCTTGCTGGTAGCGTGCTTTTGGACGGCCAATTGGGCGTCCTCCGGCGTCATTCCTTCCCCGTTGTCGGTCACCTTGATCAGGCGGCTCCCGCCTTCCTGAATCTCAACCTCAATGAAGGTCGCCTTCGCGTCCAGGGAATTCTCCACGAGTTCTTTCACAACGGAGGATGGGCGCTCGACCACTTCCCCAGCCGCGATTTGGTTAATTACTTTTTCTGGAAGGGTTTTAATCTTATTCATGGTTAACCTTTATCGGACATTGGGAAAGGGGTGTCAACTGGGAAAGCAAAAGCCCTTGAAACCCTTCAACCGATATAACCGCCCTTCTGCAGGTTCCAAAGCTTTTTGTAAAGGCCCGGTTTACGGATGAGTTCCCGGTGGCTTCCCTGCTGGACCACCCTACCCCCATCCAACACCACGATGATGTCCGCGCTCATGATCGTGGAAAGGCGGTGCGCGATGATGATGGATGTTCTCCCCTTCATCAGACCCTTGAGGCCCTTTTGGATTTGATGTTCCGTTTCCGAGTCCAGCGAGGAAGTGGCTTCATCCAGAACCAGGATTTTTTTGTCCGCTAGGAGGGCCCTGGCGATGGAGACCCGCTGCTTTTCCCCGCCGGACAACTTGACGCCCCGCTCCCCCACGATGGTTTTTTCCTTCAAGGGCAGTCCGTCGATGAACTTTTCCAATTGGGCGAAACGAATGGCGGTGAACACCGATTTCCGCGACGCCCCGGGATCGGAGAAAGCGATATTGTTATAGATGGTGTCGTCAAACAGGATGCATTCCTGGGGAACAATGCTCAGGCTGTCACGCAGGGAGGCCTGGGTCACCCCGGCGATGTCGGCGCCGTCAATGGTGATGGTTCCTGATTCCAGGTCGTAAAGCCGGTAAAGCAGGCGGATCAGGGTGGTCTTTCCCGCTCCCGAGGGCCCCACCACCGCCACCTTGCGGTGGGCCGGCACCCTCAGGGAAAAGCCGGAGAGGATGTTCTTTTTCTTGTACTCGAAAACGACTTCCTTGAAGTCGATTGCCCCCCTTACCACGCGGAGATTCATGGCGCCGGGCCTGTCCTTGATTTCATTCTCGATTTTTCCGTATTGGAAGAGGTCCTCAAAATCGGCGATGGCGCGGTAAAGGTTCCGGATGCCGAACACAAACCCCGAGAGGGGGCCCTGCAAGGTACCGAAGGTCGTGAAGATAAAGACGAAAGTGCCGATGCCCATCGTGCCGGCCGTTAAGTCCCTCACGGAAAGGGCGATCAGGAAAAAAGTGCCGATCCCCAGGATAAAAATCTGTCCCGCCTCCAACAACTTGTAATAGTTCCAAAAATCCAGCTGGAGTTCCTTTGTTTTTCCGCTGAGCTCCACGAAACGGTTCTTCACGTCCTTCTCTTTGGCGAAATACTTGATGGACTCGATGTTGGTGAAAACATCGCTGATGTTGGCCTTTTCCAAGTCGGACATGTTGTTATAAAGGGCGTTGGATCGCCTTTGATTTTCGTTAAGGATGAAGGAAAAGATCACGTAGGCCAGGGCCGTGGCCAGCACCACCAGACCCACCGGAAGGGTGAAGTAAAAGACGGAGGCGCTGACCAGGGCCATCTGGAACAAGAGCGGAACGAATTGGAAAATAATGACGTCCGTCATGGTTTCCACCGCCCCGGACCCGCGGGAAAGCCGGGAAATGAGGGAACCGGTCTTGTGAGAAGTGTGAAATCCATGGGAAAGGGCCAGCAGGTGGTTGAAATAGTAACGCTTGATGTCGGTGATCAACTCGGTTTCCAACAGGTTGATGTTCCGAAGGTAAACCCAGCGTCCCAGGGCCCTGACGGTTGGGATGGCCGCGAGAAGGGCGAAAATGGCCAGCAGAAACTTCTCAAAGGCGTCCAAGGGCATTTGCTTGCTGATGAATTTTGTGGAGTTGTCCACAATCAACTTAAAGGCATAGTTGAACACCAGGTCCAGGCAGCTGATCAGGAATGCCAAGACAACCAGAACCAGCGAGGCCCATTTATATTTTTTTAGGAAGCCGAAATAAACCTTTAAATTATATTTAAAGTCGATGACTTCCTTATCTGACACCACAATGACGGCCATTTGAAATTACTCCTTAAAATACAGCGCAACCTTCAACCCTTGAGGGCATAAGAGGAGGATTTTAGGCCAATTGGTCGAAATGGGGAATATCTTCCGGTGGGTAAACGGCGGGAGGAACAGGCGGCTGGGGTCGAGAAACTGGTTCCGACAACTCAGACAGCTCGCTTTGGCTTTGGAGCAGTTGGTTGTACTCTTCCCGGGACTTGGACCCGAAGCGCCGTCGGCGCGGCACAACGATCCAAGGACCTTCCAAGGATGAAACCGGATCAATCGGCGGAAAAGAATCCTCAAGCGACATCGAACTACCCCGTTCAACCGTCTTTAATTCGTAACTCTTTTCTCTTGTCCACAACGGGTCCCCGTCGTGGACAATCTTAAACTGGTTTCATTTGTCTTTTTGTTGCAGTTTTCGACTTAGATTGGCCAGTAACATCACGCACACCCATGAGGACATGATAATCCAGGGTCTGATACGTCCAAAACCCGGATAGTGTCGTAACATCCAAGGTGACCAAAATGGGCTGGTTAAAGAAACAGAAAACATCAAAAGACAGATGATCAACAAGAGAATCATTTTGGTGTCTTTGGAAAATTCTCTCATGTCACATCCCCCTTTTTGTAAAAATATTACAGCCTTTTCTTCTGTCCACTCTGGCTCCCCGAATTGGACAGGGACCGACCGCAAAATGATTTAGAAGTGATTTCAAAATATCGATTTAGGACTCGGAATTTAACCCGGTCACTTCGTAGATTTGGATTTTGGCGCTCTTGCCCTTGAGTTGGACCGGCTTGAGCTTCTTGACCGTCACCCGGTTGCCGAGTTCCTGGAAGGTGTCCTCGGTGATGAAGATCTGGCTTCCCTCGGTTTCGCCCTCGACGCGGGCCGCCACGTTGACCATGTCGCCGATGGCGGTGTATTCCATGCGGCGTTCGCTGCCGATGTTGCCCACGATGGCCTCGCCCGTATTGATGCCGTAGCCCACCTGGATCTGGGGCTTCTTTTCCGCCTTCCATTTCTCGTTGAGCAAGGTCAGCTTTTGGCGCATCTCGACGGCGGTCTTCACACTCTTGTAGGCGTTATCCTTTAATTCCAACGGCGCCCCATAGATGGCCATGATGGCGTCCCCGATGAACTTATCCAGGGTCCCCTGGTTGGCGAAGATGACATCCGACATGGCGCTGAAATACTCGTTCAACAAACCCACGATGGTCTCCACCGGTTCCTTCTCGGTCAGGGTGGTGAAGCCCCGGATGTCGCAGAAGAGGATGGTAATTCTTTTTTTCTGGCCGCCCAGGGAAAAGCTTTCCGTGTTGTTGACGACCATCTCGTCCACGATGTTGGGCGAAAGGTACCTTTGGAGCGAGGTGCGCAGGCGTTCTTCCCTTCTCACGTCGTCAAACAATTTAGCGTTGGCAATGGCGACGGCGGCCTGGTTGGCGAAAGCCGAGAGGAAATACATGTCTTCCTCGTTGAAGGTGTTGGTACCCTCAGCCTTGTCCACATAGATGACGCCCACGATATTGTCCCTTTCCCAAATGGGGACGCAGATGACGGAGGACAGGGGCAGGGCCTTCAGGCTGTCGCGGTTCGAAAAGCGGACGTCATGCACCGCGTCCAGCACTAAAACGGGAACCCTTTCCTTGAGCACGGTGTCGACGATGGTCTGGCTGTAAGGCGCCCCCGCTTCCGCGGGGGTCAGGGCGTGGGTGGCGACCGGCTTCAATTCCCCGGACTTCTCCTTCAACAGCAAGAATCCCCGGTTGGCCTGCATGACCTTGATGGCCATGGCCATGATGATATTGAGGAGTGTCTTTAACTCCAGGACCGAGTTGACGATATTGCCCACCTCATAGAGGGTCAGGAGCTTCTTGTGGGCCAACTCGTCGATCTTCGGGGTCTTGGAATCCAAGGCGTCCTTGGAGACTTCCACGGCGAATCGGAGCCTGGTGCCGCCCAGGGAAATCACATCCTGGTTGCGCAGGGGGCTCTCGGTCACCCGGACGCCGTTGAGGAAGGTTCCGTTCGTGCTTCCCAAGTCGCGTAAATTAATGCCGCCCATGCCCAAAATGATCTGGCAATGCTGCCGGGAAACGAGGGGGTCGGTGATCATCACTTCGCAGGTATTGGACCGGCCCATGGTGGTCGTGGGACGGGCGATCTTGAAAACATGGCCCTGCTCGGGGCCGGCCAGGACGGTAATGGTGATTTGCGGCTTACCGAGGGATTTCGGGGGGGTCAGGACGATGCGGCCCGGAACGGCCGGCTCAGGGGTTGAGGTTGCGCTCATTTCAAAAACCTTTTCACCACAGAGTGAACGGAGTTACACAGGGTAAGGCCCGACCCTCGATAATAATCAATTCTGTTTTTCAGACTTTGTCTCACTCGGTGTTACTCCGTGTAACTCTGTGGTTAATGCCGGCGAAATTACTTTTTCAAGGCGTAAACCAGGACGCTGCAATTGGCGATATCGGTCACGTATAACGTATTTTCAGGGTCCAGGCACATCCCGTAATACTTCGGCGCGATCTTATAGTTGCCCGAGGGCATGCCGAACTCGGTTAAATAATACCCCTCCGGGTCGAAAACTTGAATACGAACATCCCGGTCCGTCACGAATATATTGCGTTTGGAGTCGGTGGCGACGCCGACAGGCGCCTGGAACTCGCCCCTTCCCGTGCCCCTTTTGCCGAACTTATTCTTGAAAACACCCCGGTGGGTGAAGATTTGGACCCGGTAATTCTTCTCGTCCACCACCAAAAGGTTCGAGGCGTTGTCGATGGCCAGCCCGGCGGGATTATTGAATTCCCCGAGCCTCGCCCCCTGGATGCCGAATTTATTCACCACCTTGCCGGCGGGGTTGAAGACCCGGATCCGGTGGTTGCCCGTGTCGGAAACGTAAATATTGTCCTTGTCATCCAGGACGATGGCCTGGGGATGGAAGAAGCCGCCCGTGCCGATTTCGATCTTGCCCGAGGTGGGCGAGGCCGGTTCGCCGAACTTCGCGACCACTTGCCCGTTCTTCGCGATGATCTGGACGTTGCAGGTCTTCGCGTCCAGGACGACCAAATTCCCCCCCTGGTCCACGACGATGGAAACGGGCATGAGGAACGACACTTCCCTGGGGTCGGCCTGGTTGTCCTTGCCGAACTTGCCGACGGTGTAGAGGTACTTCCCCTCCGGGTCGAAAACCTGCACGCTGCACTTCAAGGAATCGCAGACATAAATTCGTTTTTGGGCGTCCACCGCCACCGCCACGGGGGAAATGAAATTGCCTTCTTCCTTGCCCCTCGTCCCGATGGTCCGGATCAATTTGTAATGGTACCCCTGGTACCGGAGGGTGTTGATGTCCCCCACTTCCTTGACGAGCTGTTTTTTGGCCTCTTCCTGGATGATCGTATGGGTCAGGATATCCTGGGTCTTGTTGCCGGCGCCGATCATGGCCTGGAGTAATTTAGGGTCGATTTTCTCGAGGTCGGCCTTCATTTCCGCCGCGGACTGATAACGTTTCGATATTTCCTTCTGGAGGGCCTTCATGATGACGGCCTCAAGCTCCTTGGGAACCCCCGGGTTGATCTTGTGGGGTTCCGGCACATCGTCTTTGAGGATCTTGTTCAAAACGACCATGGGCACTTCATCGTAAAAGGGGAGTTTTCCCGTCACCATCTCGTAAAGGATGACCCCGATGGAATAGACATCCGAAGCCTTGGCGGGATGACCCAGGACCTGTTCCTTGGCCATGTAATAGAGGGTGCCGCCGATCGTGGCGCCGTTTTTCCCGGCCTGGATCATGGCCGTTCCAAAATCGGTGATCTTGGCCTTCCGCTCGGCCGTCAAGAGGATATTGCCCGGTTTCAAGTCGCGGTGAATGACGTTTTTCTCGTGGGCGTACTGGAGGGCCCCCAGGATCTGGATGATGATGTCGACCGATTCTTTATAAGAGAGGGGCGTATCCTGGATCAGCTGGGCCAGGTTTTTCCCATCCACATATTCCATCACCATGAAGAATATGTTTTCGGCCTTATCGACGGTCAGGATTTGTACGATATTGGGGTGGTCCAGCGAGGCCAGCAGCTTGGGTTCGGCGATGAGGGTGGTGAATTCTTCTTTTTGGTTGTGGGGGATCTTGATGGCGACTTTTTTGCCGATCCAGGTGTCCTCGGCCAGCCAAACGGTCCCGAAGGTCCCGCTGCCCTTGATTTCGAGGAGTTTGTATTTGTCGATGTTGCCCTGAAGCATCAACCCTCCCCCGAAGTGTCGTAGGTTGTCTATTTTATCAAAGCTTTTCCAACCTGTAACTAAAAGTCATTTCAAAACCCGCCCAAGCCCCGCGAGGGATGGTTAAAATCACTGGATTTTGCCGTATGTTCAAGGGCTATTTCGAGGCCCGGACGGCCCCGCCTTGGGGAGAAGCCATCGGGGCGCTTTAACCCTTCCCTTTTCGTAAAACCCAATCCAGGCCCGAAAGCCCCAAAAGTTTCGCCAGCCAAAAATAAACACCAGCCCCCACCAGGACGGGAATTAAAAAGTTAAACAACCTGGCCCCCGCCAAGGAGAGGCTTTGGACGCACTGGAGCGTTCCCCAGGTGACAAGTCCCATGGCGGATACGGCCAAGAGGATTTTCGCGGCTTCCTTTCTTAAAAAATCCCACTGAAGATGAACCTCCAATTCATCCAGTCCCCTTAAAAGCAAAACCAGATTGATCAAGGAGCCCAAACTGGAGGCCAAGGCCAGTCCCCAAAAGCGGGAATGGGAATCCGCCAAGAAAAGGAAGGCCACCAGGTTCAGGCCAACGTTCGCCGCCATCGCGATCAAGGCGATCCGCAAGGGCTTCCGGGCCTCCCGCCTGGCGTAATAAGCCGGGAGTAGTATTTTAACCCCCGAGGATCCCACCAGGCCCAAGGCGTAAAGAATGGTAGCCTCCGCCGCGGCTTGGGTCGCCTCGGACGAAAACCGCCCATATTCAAAAGCCAGCCGGCAGGCTGGTCCTGCCACGATCCATATTCCCGCGGTACAGGGAATCATGAGGAACAAACATGCCGCCAAGGCCCGGCTCAAGGTTTCCGAGAATTCGCCCAATTTCCCGGAATTGGATTGCCGCGACAAAAGCGGGAAGGTTACCGTCGCGATGGAAACGCCGAGTATGCCGAAAGGCAGCTGAAAAAGCCGGTTACCGTAATAAAGGTAGGAGACGTACCCCACCGTGAGGAACGACGCGAAGAACTGATTCACCAAAAGATTGACCTGGACGACGGAGGAGCTGATGACCGCTGGTCCCATGAGGCGCAGCATTTCCCTCACGCCGGGGTGGCTCGGCGGCCAGGACCAACGCACCCTGACTCCCGCCCTCCAAGCCGCGGGAACCTGGGAGGCCCATTGCAAAAACATTCCGGCGGTCATGGCCGCGGACCAAAGTTGTACTTTTCGAATTTCTTCCCCGGGAGTCCCGCCGGGCCAAAACTTAAGCAGGGCCAGGCCCATCCCGATCTGGGTCAGGTTCATGAAAACCGGCGCGAAGGCCGGCGCCGTAAACTTATTCAGGGAATTCAAGGAACCCATCCATAGGGCCGCGAAAGAAACGAAAATCAGGACCGGGAAAAGAACCCGGGTTAATTGGACGGTTAAATTGAACTTATCCGCATCCCCCTTGAATCCATGGGCGATGACTCCCACTACCTCCGGTGCGAACCATATTCCCAGCGCGGTCAGGCTGCCCGTGACCAGGAAAAGGAGGGTCAAAACCTGGGACATCAATTCCCAGGCGTCGCTTTGGTTCTTTTGCTCCAAGCGGGCGGTCAAGGCCGGGACAAAGGCGTTGGACAGGGCTCCCTCCGCGAAGAGGTCCCGGAGCAGGCTGGGGATCCGGATGGCCATGAAATAGGAATCGGAAATCCATCCGGCCCCGAACAAGGCGGCGTTTAAGGTGTCCCGGAAATAGCCCGTCACCCGGCTGACCGAGGTGGCGGCCGTGACCAAGCGGAAATGGCTTCCCAGGCGCTGGTCGGCTGGGGGGGCGGTGATTTTGGGCCTAATCGGGGAATCGGTCATTATTGACAGTCCCCCACCCTTCGTTTACGATATGCCTCCGTTTCGGCTCCGGAGACTTTCCGGGCAGCCGCTCCCCTTTTTCCAGCAAACCGGGGATTACCAAATCTGGAGGATTCATGCCGATTATTAAGTCGTCGATCAAGGATGTCCGCCGCACCAAACGCCGCACTCTGCGTAATAGCGCGGAAAAAAACCGGATCCGCACCGCCATGAAGGCCGTCCGGGCTTCGAAAACCGCCGAGGAAGCTGCGAAGAACCTCAAAACCGTCATGCACGTTTTGGATAAGGCCTACGCCCACGGGATCCTCAAGCGCAACACGGCTTCCCGCAACGTCTCCCGCCTCTCGGCTTTCGTCCACAAGAAGTTCGCCAAGAAGTAGCCTCATCGGGTGGCCGCTTTGACCGCGGCCATCCGGTTTTTTCCCCACTTCAAGATCCACCATTCCAGTGAAATCGCCGGCACGTTCTTGCCCAATCTGCCCGTCACCGTTCCCGCTTGCAAATGAATTAAATCCAACAGGGCTTCCTTCAGCTCCCCCGCCGAATATTGGGAGGATTGGTCCCAAAGGGTCTTCAACCGGAAGGGATGGAGCCCGAGCTTTTCCGCCAGCAGGACTTGGTTCCAGCCCTTGGCCCTGCCCAGGGCGATCATCAGCAGTTCCCTCACCCTTGAATAGAGAAGAATCACCGTGCCAGCGTCCACGCCATCCTGCAGCCGGCCCAGCATGGTAAGGGCCTTTTCCGTCTGCCTCATCCCCACCGCGTCAATGAAAGGGAAAATTTCCGACTCAAAACCGGGAACCGGCAGGTCCCGGACTTCCGCCAGGGTCGCGGCCTTGCGCGGATACACGTAAACGGACAATTGCTCCAGGGCGCGCTGGAGGTAGGCCATGTCGGTGCCGATCTTCTGGACCAAAAGCTGGGCCCCGTCCTCCTTCAAGGCCAGGCCCTTCGCCTGGGCCTGGTCCTTCACCCAAGCCATGATTTTCCACTCGGGAATATCCGAGCATTGAACCGCCCAGCCCATGGCCTCGACGGCAGTGACTTTCGCGGATTTTTTCATGCCGGCGGCCAGCAGGACAAGGATGGAGTCGGGATTGGGGTTCTTGTTATATTCCTTTAATAGTTTGAGGGGTTCCTCCGAGCGTCCGCCGATGGATTTCTCGGCGTGCTTGAGGACCAGGAGCTGGGCGGAGGAAAAAAGCGAGGCGGTCTGGGCCGCCGCGAGAAGGTCGGTCAAGGTCCCTTCGCCGCCCTCAAAAACCTGGATGGTCCCGCCTGGTTGGCTTTTGCGGAAATAGTCCTTGAGGATCTGGAACCCCTCGGAAATGACGCCCTCCGAGTCCCCGAAAAATAAAACAAGGCGGGGCTCATCCCCTTTTTTCAGGCGCGCTAAGAAGTCGTCAAAATACATTCCAGCTCCAGGTTCCAGGGGTCAGGTGCCAGGCACCAGGTCAACCTCACGTCCCAAATAAAAAGCAACGCCCTAATGCCTTCATCCCGGCTCCTTGTCCCCGGAACCCGGCTTGTTTATTTAATGCTTCCCGGCACCGGCAGGATGGGCATCCTCGAAACGGGCGTGGCCATGGGAAGGGACATGGGTTGAGAGGCGGCATGGGGTGCGACGGTCGGGATCGGGGCAGGCCCCTTGGTCTCCTCGGGCTTGATATAGAAGAAGGTGATCCCCACCAATTGGCCGTCCACCGTCAAATGGACGGTATAGAGGCCCATGTCTTTCGGCAGGCCCGTCTGGCCGTATTCGGCGTGGAGGTGATCCAACCCGATGGTCGCGTTGACCATAAACCACTGGTAGGTCTCATTTTGGATGGTCAGGAGCCTGTCGACGAAACCCACCCGGAATTCCTGGTCAAATTTCGCGATCTTGAGATTGGAGGGAGAAAACCACTCCACCGACGCGGTGTGAATGCGGCTGGAGGGCTTGATGAGGAAATAGGCGAAATAGGAAACCTGGGGATTTTTATTCAGGTAAAAATAATTCACGCTGTCAACGGGATATTGGTTCAGGATCTTGGTGCAGGTGGTCAGGTGGCTCACGATGATGTCCTGGGTTCCGGTGGCCATGCCCGAGGCATCCCCCGGCGGCGCGTCCTTGACCTGGTTCACTCCCGTTTTATCCTGGGTGTTTTTGGGGACCCCGCCGTTGATCCATTCCAAATCCGCGTAAGCCGTGGCGGCGGAGGCCAAAATGACGGCGGCAGCGGCGATTTTAATTTTTAATTTCATTTTTTCGCCTTTGTTTCCTCTGTTGACCGGCGCCGGGCTCCTGGAGCCTGGCGCCAGCCCTTAAAATCCCTCAAGGACTCTCCGCGCGATGGACCGTCCCATGTCGTCGGCCAAACGGGCCAGCGCCTGGTCCTTGGTCTCGGTAATGGCCCCGGCGTAATCGGGAGTATTGTAATAAACGCTGTGGGTCTTTTCCGTGTCCTCGGCGAAGGTTTTTTTCTCGCGCTGGTCGACCGAGGCAAGGTCATAAACAACCGATATTTGGTATTGAAGGACATTGTTGGTCTTGGGATCGTAAAACATGGGCTGCTCGATGTACTTGCGGATGACGCAGCGGACCACCAAATCGGATTTTTCCGGGTCCTCGATGGGAAGGCGTCCGTCGATTTGGAAGGCCCGGATGGTGCTTTGGGTCAGGAGTGTGTCCAGGCCGAAATAGCTGGTCTGGTTCTTGAAAACCTCGACCCCGACGTTTTGGATGTAGGAAGGCACCACCAGCGCCGCCGGATGGCAGCCGGAAAATCCAACGGCGGATAATAACGTCACCACGAAGACACGAAGAAACGAAGAAAATCCGGTTGCTTTACGGTGACTCTGTGCCTCTGTGGTAAACATAATGGTCATTTTCCTTTATCGTTTAACGGTTGATCTTCTAGGATGTTTTTACGATGAAGTTCGCCAATTTATCCTTCACCCAAATCACCTTTTGAACGGTGGTTCCGGCCAGCAATTTCGTGATCTTTTCGTCGGTTCCCGCCAAGGCCCTCATGGCCGCCTCATCCAATCCCGCCGGCACGCTGAGCCTGGTCCGCACCTTGCCGTTGATCTGGACGGCGATTTCCACCACATCCGATTTCAACCAAGCGGGATCATGGCTCGGCCAGCCGGCGTTCAAAAGGTTGCCTCCCCCGCCCAACCGGCTCCACATCTCCTCGGCGATATGGGGGCTGAAGGGGCCGAGCAATTTTATCAGGGCTTCCAGGGCTTCCCTTAAAATCGGGGTTTGGGCCCCTGGCTGGTCCTTGTAATCATACAACAGGTTGATCAATTCCATCTTGGCGCTGATGGCGGTGTTGAACTTGAAGCCGCCCGTCATGTCCTGGGTCACCTTTTGGATGGTCTGGTGGGTCTTGCGGCGCACTTCCTTGTCCCCTTCCGTCTCGGCCTTGGGTTCGCCGCCGGCCTTGAAATCGGGCCTTTCCAAAACCTCTTGAAAGAGCTTCCAAACCCGGTTGAGGAAGCGGAAAGCGCCTTCCACGGCCCGGTCGTCCCATTCGGCGTCCCTTTCCGGCGGGGCGATGAAGAGGGTGTAGAGGCGGAAGGTATCGGACCCGTATTTTTGGATCAGTTCGTCGGGCTGGACCGAATTTCCCTTGCTCTTGGACATTTTGATGCCGCCCTTGGTGATCATGCCCTGGGTGAAGAGGCGCTTGAAGGGCTCGTCGAAGTTGATGACGCCCAAGTCCTTGAGGACCTTGGTGACGAACCTTGAATAGAGCAGGTGGAGGATGGCGTGCTCCACCCCGCCGATATATTGGTCCACCGGCAGCCACTCATTGGCGGTTTTCGAGTCGAAGGCCGCCTGGTCGTTCCGGGGGGAGACATACCTCAAAAAATACCAGCTGGAATCGACGAAGGTGTCCATCGTGTCCGTCTCCCTTTTCGCCGCCCCCCCGCACTTGGGGCAGAAGGTGTTCACGAAGGACTCGATGGATTTCAGCGGGGACTCGCCCGTGGGCTTGAATTCCACCGCCCTTGGCAGGGTCACCGGCAGGTCTTTTTCGGGAACCGGCACCCAGCCGCACTTCTCGCAATGGATCATGGGAATGGGGGCGCCCCAATAGCGCTGGCGGGAAATCAGCCAATCCCTCAGGCGGTAGGTGACGGCTTTCTTTCCCAGTTTTTGACCGCCGAGCCATTCGTTCATCCTGGCCTTGGCCTCCGGCACGGAAAGCCCGTTGAGGAAGTCCGAATGGACCAAGATTCCATCCTCCACATAGGCCTCCGCCAGCGGATCCTCCGCGCCCCCGCCGGGGGCTTGGATGACCCGGACCATGGGGATCTTGTATTTTTGGGCGAACTCAAAATCGCGGGTGTCATGGGCCGGAACGGCCATGATGGCCCCAGTCCCGTAGTTCATCAAAACGTAATTGGCGATATAGACCGGAATGCTTTTTCCGTTCACCGGGTTGACGGCCTTGAGGCCCGTGTCCAGCCCCAGTTTTTCAGCGCCCTCGCCGGTACGGTCCATGGCGCTCTGTTTTTTGACCTTCTCCACGAAACCTTTCACTTCCGCTTCCTTGGTGGTTCCCTTCACCAGCGAGAGGACCAGCGGATGCTCGGGGGCCAGGACCATGTAGGTGGCGCCGAAAAGAGTGTCGGGCCTGGTGGTAAAGACCGTGACGGAAGCTTCCTTCCCCTCGATCTTGAAATCAACCTCCGCACCCTCGCTGCGGCCGATCCAGTTTTTCTGCATGGTCTTGACCCGGTCGGGCCAATTTTCCAGCCGGTCGATGTCTGCCAGAAGGCGGTCGGCGTAGTCGGTGATCTTGAAGAACCACTGCTCCAGGTCCTTCTGCTCGACGACCGAGTCGCAGCGTTCGCATTGGCCGTCCACCACCTGCTCATTGGCCAGGACGGTCAGGCAGGAGGGGCACCAATTGACATAGGCTTTTTTACGGTAAGCCAGGCCCTTTTCGTAAAGTTTCAGGAATATCCATTGGGTCCAACGGTAGTAATTCGGCAGACAGGAAACCACTTCCTTGTCCCAGTCGTAGCCCATGCCCCAATCGTAAAATTGGCCCTTCATCCGCTCGATGTTATTGAGGGTCCAATCCTCGGGATGGACGCCCTTCTTGATGGCGGCGTTTTCCGCGGGAAGCCCGAAGGCGTCGAAACCCATGGGGTTCAGGACGTTCTTGCCTAAGGCCTTGAAATAACGGTAGACCGCGTCGCCGATGATGTAGTTTCGGCCGTGGCCCGCGTGCAGAAAATCGCCGGAGGGGTAGGGAAACATGACCAAGGTGTAGTATTTATCCTGTGGTTTTGAGAGGTCGCAGGCGTAAACGCCTTTGTCCTTCCATTCCTTTTTCCAGCGCTTCTCGATTTCGGTAAAGTTATAGGCTTCCATGGCTGCCTTTCGGTGGATGTCCGCGGACGAAGGATTATAAAGGTTTTCAGGAGAATTCCAAGACTTCCAAAACCACTTCTAAACCCTTGTCCGCCGATAACGGCCGATATAGACCGGTAAGGTTGAATCCTTTATCGGCAGTTATCGGTATTTATCCGCGTACAAGGTCTTGACGAAATTTAAGAATATTCCGTTCTCGTCAGTTCACCAGGTGTTTCCTTGAAAAGAGGACTGCCACGAAGACGAAGAGGCTCCAGACCGCGAATAATTCCAGGAAAAGAAAGGACTGGGACTTGGCCATCTGGACCAGGCTTCCCGGGAACCAGGCCGGGTAAACGACCTCGTTTTCCAATAAGTTCTTCCAAACCGAGTAGCTCACGAAAAAATCAACGGCGGTCAGGAAGTGGAGTGCCGGAACCGCCCAAAGGGCCATCTTGGATCCGCTTAACAAATAGCCGCTGGACATGAAAAACAGAAACCCCATGGCCATCCAATAGACCAGCGAAAGGGGCGGCCCGAAGGCGAGGGTCAGGAACACGGCCTTGCCCAGGAAGGTCCAACCGCAAAAGAATAAGATGGCGAAAGTCAGCTCCACCACCCCCGCGACCAGTAAATACTCGTTCAGCTTTAATTTATTGTGGATCACCTGGATATCGGCGACCACCTGGCTGGAAGAGGAAGTCAAATAGCGGATCCCCAGGCAATATTCCCCCGCGGTGGGGTTCAGGCGGTCCCGGCACCAAAACCACTCCCCCACCCAAAAAATGATCGTCAGGGAGGCCCAGGCGGTCTGCCAGCCGAAAGTAAAACAGATGTTCCAGGAGAAAAAACCGCAGATGAGCAGGTCCACGTACTTGGCGGCCAATAGCCGCCCCACCGAGGGCCTGGTCGTGGGTTTGCGGGGATTGGAATGGGTGGAGGTGGAGGCGGTCACTAGAACCCGTCCTTCGGCGTCCGCTCTCCGCCCTCAGCGAAAAATAAAACAAAATCCTTAAGTTCCATTCGAGGCCTTTCCTGGCGTCTTTGTGCCTTCGTGGTTAACCGCCATTTAGGTTTAACAGCATCGCGATCTCGTCGCAGTCGGAAAATTTGGCGCAATGGACGCAGTCCCCCCAAATTTTCTGGGGCAGGGTCAATTTTTCGACCTTCACGAAGCCGAGCTTGGAGAAAAAATCCGTCTGGTAGGTCAGGGCGAATATCCTTTGGAGCCCCAATTCCTTGGCTTCCGCGACGCAGGTTTCCAGCATTTTCCGGCCCACGCCCTTGCCTTGGAGCGACTCCTCCACCGCCAGGGACCGGACCTCGGCCAAATCCTCCCCCACCACATGGAGGGCCACCACGCCCTTGACCGCCGGAGCCGGGGAAGCGGCTTCCACCGCCACGACGAAATCCCTGATTTTCTCCACGACCTGTCCGTAGGACCTGGGCAGCATGAGGCCCTTGGCGGAATAGTGGTTGATCAGTTCGAGGATCGGCCTGGTATCCGAGGGCCGAGCCCGGCGATAGGAAAGGTTGTTCAATTTTTTGTCTTTGGTCCAAATTTGAGCGGCAAAGTTCCTGGATTATAAGTTAAACGCGGGAGGGACTCAAGCCGTTGGAGGCCGCGGGGCGCCGGTCCAAAAAAAAAGGCCGGCTCCCCAAAGGGAACCGGCCTTCGACTTGAAAGGACTTAGTTGGAGGCGAGGATGACTCCAGCGCCGATCTGCACGCCGCCGCCATTCAACGGAATTCCCAACATGGCTTGGAGCTTCGCGTTTTCGCCCAGGCCGGCGCGGATGCCGCCGCCCAAGACTGAACCTGCGTCACCCAATTGGTTCGCGCCGATTTCGACGATTCCGGCGAACTTGCTGGAGAAGGGCACGCCCACTCCCGCGTCGAAGGAAACATAGGTCGTCGGGTCGGAAATATGGACCCCGAAATCCCCGTTCAAGTACAATCCGCCCTCGGTTAAATAGGTAATGGTTCCACGGGGGGTCAAGACCGCGTAGCCGTCGGTCATCAGGATGTCCCCGCCCAAGCTGAAGGCCATTCCGCTGGCCTTGCCGACGATGCGGTATTTGCCGCCCAAGTCGACGCCCAGTGTCGTGGAGGTTCCGCCGGCGATCGTGCCGAGGATGGGGAGGGTGATGTCAGGAGAGCTCATGGCGTTCAACACCAGAGCGCCGGACAATTCGAAATTCTCGGCGACTCCCAAATGAACCCCGAGCGGAACGGAGAAATTGCTGAATCCGCTGGCGGGCGAGGAATAGGTCACGTGAAGGGCGCCTTCCCATTTGCCGGTTTCGGCCACTTCCGAGCTGTCGCCGTAGAATAAGCCGGCGCGGCCCATGGTGTTGGTTCCCAAGACGAATTTCTTCGGGGAAGCCGCTTCGTGGCGGGCTTCTTTCTTCGCTTCCTTCTTCTTCTTCGATTCTTTCTTAGTCGACTTCTTCGACTTCTTCGACGCCGCGTCCGCGGTTCCGGCGCACAGGCTCAAGGCCAACGCCAAGACTAAGCTACCCAAGATAAAACGATTCAAAAACTTCATTCTTACACTCCTCCGAAAATTTTTTACCGGCCTCAACCGGAATCAGGGCCGATTGACGTCAGGTTGGTTACCTGGACGGCCGCATCTTAGCATATAACTCCCTGGCATGGGAGCGAGAAGTTTCGGAAACAGGCTCCCCTCCCAGCATCTTGGCCAGCTCGTCGATCCGCCCCTCCTCCGTTAAACGGTTCACGCGGATCGCCGTTTTTCCTTTTTCCACGGTCTTCGCCACCTGGTAATGGTTCTCCCCCAGCCCCGCGATCGGGGCCAAATGGGAGATGCAAAGAACCTGCTTGGTTCCCGCCAGGCGCCCCAACAGTCCCGCCACCGCCGAGGCCGTCCTGGCTCCCACCCCCGTGTCGATCTCGTCGAAGATGAGGGTCGGCACCTCGTCGCTTTCCGCCAACACCGCCTTGAGGGCCAGCATCACCCGCGAGGCCTCCCCACCCGAGGCCACCTTGGCCAGGGACCGGAGCGGCTCCCCGGGGTTGGCGGAAAATAAAAACTCAACCTTGTCCCAGCCCAGGGGCGAGAGGGCCAGCCTTTTGCCCTTTTCCACGGCAGGGCTGGCGTCATCCTCCACCGCCGTGACCTGGACTCCCATTTGGGCGTGGGAGAGGCCCAATTCCTTCAGGGCCTCCTGGACCTGCTTGGCCAATTCCATGCCGGCCTGGAGGCGCTTGGCGCTCAATTGGGCCCCGGCGGCCCTATATTTTTCCGCGGCATTCTCGATTTCCAAATCCAGTTCCCTCAACCGGTCTTCCCGGCCCAGGAGGTTCTTCATTTCCCCCCGGATCTGCTCGAGGTATTTCAAAATCTCCGCGGCCGAATCCCCGTACTTTTTCTTCAGGCCGTTCAGCCCGTCGATCCGATCGGACAATTCCTCGAAGGCCTTCTCGCTGAAGGAATAGCCGTCCAGTTTCCGGGACAGGTCAAAGGAGAGTTGGTTCAGGTTTTCCTGGGTCAGCTTCGCCGCCTCCACCAGCTTCTCCAACTCCGGGTCCAGCTTCGCCGCGTCCTGGAGCCGGGAAACCACCGGGCCGAAAAGGCCCCTCACGCCGCCGTCGCCCTCCTCGTCCAAGAGCCTTTGGGCCTCGGTCATCTGCTTGGTGATTTTTTCGCCATGTTTCATCGTTTGGTATTTTTGGAGAAGTTCTTCCTCGTTCAAATTTTCCAGGCCCGAGGCCTCGATCTCCTGGATTTGGAACTGGAGCAGGTCCGTCCGCCGGGCGATCTCGCGGGAATCGCCGCCCAGCCGGAACTGTTCCGTCAGGAGGTCGGAAAGGGCCTGGTAGGCTTCCGAGGTTTTCTCGAGGTTTTTTTCCAGGCGCCCGAAGGCGTCAATGAGCTGGCGGTGCCGGCCCAGGTTGAAGATGGCCTGGTGCTCGTGCTGGCCGTGGATATCCACCAGCCAATCCCCCAGCTCGGCGATCATGGCGGCCGTGGCCATTTCCCCGTTCACGAAACTCCGGGTCTTGCCGGCCGAACGGGTATATTCCCGCTTCACGAGGATCTCCCCGTTGGACGCGGCGATGCCCCATTCCGCCAGTTTCTTGACGGCCGATCCCTTCGGGGCCGCTTGGAACAGGGCCTCCACCACCGCCCTCTCTTCCCCCGTCCTCAGCAGTTCGGCCGCCATGCGGTCGCCCAGCAGGAAGTAAAAGGCGTCCACGATCATGGATTTCCCCGCCCCCGTCTCGCCGGTAAGCACGTTGAAGCCAGGGCCGAATTCCATGGCGATGGAATCCACGATGGCGAAATTTTTAATGGAAAGCTGTCGAAGCATGGGATAGATGTTATCCGGTTTGAATAACTCTGAAAAGTACGTATTTCCACTTTTTCCCGAACCTGTTACCATCCCCGCATGAAACACTTTGATGTGCTGGTTATCGGCGCCGGCGGGGCCGGCATGATGTGCGCCCTGCAAGCGGGAAAAAGGGGACGAAAGGCCGCCCTTCTCGACCATTCGGAAACCCTCGGGGCTAAAATCCTGATTTCCGGTGGGGGCCGCTGTAATTTCACCAACTTGACCGTGGGCCCTGAAAACTACGTCTCCAACAACCCCCATTTCGCCAAATCCGCCCTCTCCCGCTTCACCCCGGCGGACTTCGTCCAAATGGTCAAGGAACACCGGATTCCCTACCACGAGAAAAAGCTGGGCCAGCTCTTTTGCGACAGGAACGCCAGGGATATCGTGGCCATGTTGGAGGAGGAGTGCCGGAAGGCTGGAGTTGAGTTTTTCTTAAAGACCCTCGTTGAGTCGATTATCCCCTCTCCCGCAAGGGCCGTTGGAAAAGAAAGCCAACCTAAACCCCCCAAAGAAAATTTCATCGTCAAAACCAACCATGGCGATTTTTCCTGCGAATCCCTGGTGATCGCAACAGGGGGACTTTCCATTCCCAAAGTGGGAGCCACCGGTTTCGGCTATCAAATCGCGAAACAGTTCGGCCTCAACATCGTGGAAACGGCCCCGGCCTTGGATGGGTTCCGGTTGAAACAGCAATTCAATGATTTAACCGGTGTTTCCGTTGATGTCGTGGTGACTTGCGGCAAGGCTTCTTTTAGGGAGAACATCCTCTTCACCCACGCCGGCCTCAGCGGGCCAGCGGCGCTGCAGGCTTCCCTTTATTGGCGTCCCGGCAACAGCCTCAAGATCAATTTCATCCCCACCGTTATTCCCAGCGATTTGGCCCAGTGGTTCCAGGACTATAAGAAGAAAGGCTCCAAATCCGAGATGAGGACCCTTTTAAAGGAATGGCTGCCTTCCCGCCTGGCGGACCGCTTTTGCGAGTTGGAATTAAAACCGCCCAATATCAGCCTGGCCCTTCTCTCGAATGAGAAAATCAGGGAGTTTTGCGGCAAACTCCAGAGCTATTCCTTAATCCCCATGGAAACCGTCGGCTACAACAAGGCCGAGGTCACCCGGGGTGGAGTTGACACGGATGAGCTTTCTTCAAAAACGATGGAATGTAAAAAAGTGCCGGGCCTCTACTTTGTCGGGGAGGTTGTGGATGTGACGGGCTGGCTGGGAGGCTATAACTTCCAATGGGCCTGGTCTTCCGGGTACGCCGCGGGGCAAAGCGTTTAATTAACTTTCCCCCTCACCCAACCCTCTCCCGCCAGGGGCGAGGGATCAAGGCTCAAAATAAAAAAGCCCCGCCCCGCTTTCGCGGAACGAGGCTTTGGACTTAATCGACTCTAAAGACTAGATGTCGAAATTCAATCCCAACTCAGCCGGGATGTAGATCGAGGTTGCGCCAGTACCGAAGATGATGTCCGCTTGGCCTTGTATGAAGATGTTCAAGCTGTCGCCAGCCGGGAACTGAATTCCCAACCCGCCGGAAACCATCGGATCCGAAGTAGAACCGCTGACCGTTCCGATGATCGGGAGGGTGATCGAGGTCGAAATGATATCAAGACCCGCACCCACCAAAATGTAAGGCTTGGTAGCGCTGTCGCCCAATCCAGCCTTCAAGAGGGCCTGGATTTCGATATCGGAATCGCTGGCGCCAGAGACACCGGTAATGCTGAAGGTATGGAAACCGACTCCGGCTCCGAAACCAAGCTTCTCATCAGCGCGGTATAAGCCATAGACCTGACCGCCGAAACCCAAATCAACACCAGCATCGGTCGGAACAGCCACGCCGCCGCTCAATCCCAATTCGATCTGCTTCGTGGGAGCTCCAGCAGCCTGCGCCATCGACACGGAGGCCAAGACCAACATTGCCGCCAAGGCAAAAACTTTTTTCATTATCTCTCTCCTAATAATTTTTTATGGTTTGCCGGCACCCAAGATCAACCCATGCCGGCGAACCACCCAATAGGGTCATTTTATAAACGTTTGCACGTTCACTTTCAACCACAAAAGCCATTCCCGAAAACACCCCGCTATATAAATTCCCTTAAATTAACAACACAAAAATGACGTCCCTTGATAACGGCGGGTTTCCCCAATCACACCATTCCCGTTACATGAAATCCAAGCCGACCGCCAAGGGGATGTAGGAGAAAGAGGATGCGGCGAAAACATCGATAAATTTCGCCTGGAGGTAAAGGTCCAGAGCGTCGTTCAGGGGAAATTGGATTCCCAAGCCAGGCCCGATGGCGAAATTTTTCTCGGACAAAGTCACGGTTTCAGAGCCGGACTTAATGTAAAGCTGGTTCACGTTCTCTCCCAAGCCGGCAAGCAGGTAAAACTTGGTGCTCGACGTTCCCAGGGCCCATTTTACGGACGGCAGGAGGTTCACTTCCGCGGCGTAAACGCCGGAAAGGTTCGTCTGGAATATATAACTGTCGATTTCCAGCAGAAGCGCCCAGTTCTCATCCAATTGGAAGCCCAGGTTGCCGTCCACGCCCCCCCCCGCGCTATAGGCGCTCCCGAATCCATCCACCGGAATCGCGCCGCCCAAACCCACGCCCCCGACAAATCGCCCGTTTTTCGAGGGGCTGTCCCCTGCCATCGCGGCCGAAGCAATTCCCGTAAAAACCATTAAAACGGCCAAGATAAAAATATTTTTCATTTTGCCTATCTCCTCTGTTTATTGAACCGATTGCCCTGACTCTTCAGCGATCGGATGACTTCCCAATCGGATCATTTTAAAGATTTTTCCCGTGAAACACCCCCAAATAATCCCCATTTTATTTTCGGATCCGATTTATTCACCGGAACCAGTTTTTTTTCGTTTTAAAGATTACATAAATATTTTGAGTTACTTGAAATTGGCAAAACCATCGGATTTGTACTAGTGATAAATCCCAAGAGGAAAAAACTAAACTTTTGAAAGTTGTTTGGGCGAGTGGATGGTCTTGTGGACCGCAGGAACATCTTTTCCCGAGAGGATCTGATCGGCCTGGAACACGGCCGCCTCCATTTTGGGATAGCGGATCTTGCGGTAGCCGCGGACTTCCTCGGGTAGGCTGAGGACCCGGACCCACTTCTGGTATTCCTCGGGATTGTTGTAGGCGAACTTATCGACCATGCCGGCGTACCATTCCCTAAAGGCCTTTTCCTTCTCGTGCCACTTGGGCATCAGGCGGCGGAGGAACTTCATATGCTTCATCGCGTTCAACATCCAGTCCCGGGAGCGCATGTCGAACTCGATCTTGAACCCGAAGATATTGAACTCGGGCCGGTTGAAATGCTGGTAGATGATTTTGTCCCCGCCTGCCAAATCCACCTTGTGGCGTTTGGCGTCCTTCTCGTACTTTTCCGGGCTGGTCAGGAGGTGGGCCACATAGACTTCGTCCTTGATTTCCATGACCTTATGCAGGTACTTCACGACGGCCTTTGTCGCGGCGAAGTCGTAGACCTTCGTGTCCTTGCGCAGGGTCGCGATGACCCTGTCGTAGTATTTCTTGGCGTAATAGGCGTCCTCGAACTCAAAGAGGTCATAGAGGCGGTTCACGAACTGGAGGCGGGTGTCCTCGTCCCCTTCCCAGGCCTTGAGGAACTGCCAGACCATTTCCCGATAGGGTTTCGCCCGGCTCTTGCCGAGGATCGCGCTCTTTTTTTCCAGCACTTCCTGGAATCCTTCCCGGACCTCGGCGTTGTATCTTTCAGGGTGCAGCGCCAAGTCCCGGCCCAGATGGAAAGCGTCGATGTTGTGCTTGGCGGCGTTGGACGGAAAACATTCCTTGATCCCCGTGGTCAGGTCTTCCAGGGTCAGGGGCAAGAGGCCCCTTTGGAAGGCCACGCCCAGGAGCAGGATATTGACGAATACCTTGTTGTTCAGGTATTGCTCGGCGATTTGGCTCATGTCCGCGCCGACGTAATCCATGGTGTATTTTTTGAACAGTTCGGCCAATTGGCGCGGCTCGAAGTCCTCCAGGCCCATCAAGGACAGGATCGTGTGGGTTTTATGGGTGTTCACCACCGAGTGGGTATATTCCTTGGAACCGATGCGGAACTGGAGGCGGGGGTCGATTCCCCTGGCGGCCTCGAGGATATCCAGGCCCAGCAAGAGATCGGCCTTGCCCTGGGGCAGGAGCGGCGAAACCACTTTCTTTTTCTTGGAAAAGGTCATTTGGGAATAGACCCCGCCGTTGCGGACCGCGATTCCCTTTTTGTCGCAGAAGGTCACGAAATAACCGTGCTTCAGGGCGGCCCGGACGAGCACGGCCGTGGAACTGTGGATGCCCATGCCCCCCACCCCCGCCAAATAGGCACGCCAATCCTCTTTGAAATCGGGAATGACCGGCAGCGGCAGATCCGCGGGATTCGGCAGGGCCGGCGCCTCGGATTTATGGGACCGAATGATGGTCAATTCCTCAAAGGCAGGGCAGGCCTTGATGCGGGTGCAGGCCATGTCGGAAACGCAATAGGACAGGTCGGTGGACATCTTGGGGCCGTAGGAGGTTTCCTCGATCGCCAGGCCGGGGCAGCCGGTCAGGCGGGTGCATTCCAGGCAATATTCGCAGGTATGGTCGTTGACGTTGATGCGGGTTTGCTTGTGCAGGTAACCCCGGCGCGCCTTCTCCCGGCTGACTTCCTTGCGCTTGCGGCGGTGGAAAGTGATGCCGCATTCCTTGTCGGCGACGATGAACTTGACGCCGTCCTCCAGGATCATCTCTTCCAGCATCGCCCGGTAATCCTCCCGGTTTTCGGGATTCACCCTGGCGATGGAAACATCCTCGCCCTCGGTCAGGCCCTGCAAAACATGCTCGATGTCCTGCCCGAAGGTCGGGTTGCCCATCATGTCCGATTCCATTCCGGGATTGGTTTGGTGCCCCGTCATCGCCGTGGTCTTGTTGTCGAGCACCACGTAAAGCACGTCCTGGTTGTTCTTGATGGAATCCGAAATTTCGGAAATGCCGGAGTGGAAGAAGGTCGAATCCCCGATAAAGCAGACGGACTTGTTGGTCGAAAAAGGGGACAACCCGGCCCCCGTGCCGCCGCCCAGGCCCATTCCGATATAGTTGTGCATGAGGGGGCCGTTGGGGGGCATGAAGAGGAGGACGTAACAGCCGGCGTCGCCATGGAAAAGGATGTCCAGCGGCTCCCTTTTGTATTTCTTTTTCATGAACTCGGGATTCTTGAAATCCGAGACAAGCTGGAGGAATACCGAGGAGGAATCGCGGTGCGGACAGCCGGGGCAGAAGGAGGGCGTCCTGGCCGGTATGGAAACCTCGAACTCGCCCAGGCTGTCGATAAACTGGATTTCCTTGTGGACCCTCGCGGTGGAAAGGTCGTATTTTTTCAGGAGCGGCGCGAGCGTCCTCATCACCACCACCGGGCTCAAGCCCTGGTCCGTCGGGAATCCGGTCAAGTCGTCCGGAAAAACCTTGCCCCATACCTTGGGCATTTCCTTGAGGGTTCCCGCCTGGTGCAGGTCCATGACGATGTTGCGCACTTGGCTTTCGATAAACCGCCGCTTCTCCTCCACCACCACCAGGTTGTCGGAATATTGAAGGATCTCGGAGACGGCCTGTGGATCCACGGGATAGCTCATCCCCAGCTTGAGGATGGGAAATTGCCCCGAGAGGCCGAATTCGGACAGGGCCTGTTCCAAATAGGTATAGGAGGCGCCGGCCGTGATGAAGGCGATGGGGCTCTTCCCTTTTCCATAGAGGACTTGGTTGATCCCCTTTTTGCGCGCCGCCTCGATCACCCGCGGGAACTTGACCTGCAGGGCTTCTTTTTCCAAAGGCACCGTATGGGGCGGAAGAACAATGCTGTGCTTCACATCGATGGTCGAGCTGTCCATCGTCATCTTGTTGAGGGTCGAGGTTCCGGACGGCGGCTGGTTGGGATGGACCTCGACCGTTCCCCCGCCCTCGGCGGTGTAGGTGATGAGAAGGAAAGCGATGAAGAGGTCCGCTTCCTCCGAAAGCTCGAAAGCCACCTTCATCCAATCCTTGATCTCCTGGAAGGTGGAGGGTTCCAGGACGGGAATGAACAAATGGTCCGAAAGCCTGCGAGAATCCACCGGGACTTGGGTGGTGTCGCTCCAGGGATCGTCGCCGATGACGATGACGCCGGCTCCCTTGTGGTCCTTCTTGGCAAGGCTTCCCGCGACGAGGGCGTCGGCCGCCACATGGAAGCCCACGGATTTCATCACGGTCACGGCCCGAAGGCCCGCCATCTGGGCGCCATTGAGCCTGGCGGCGGAAAGGGCCTCGTTGTTGGCCAATTGGGCGAGAATACCCTGCTGTTTAAGGTAAGGCGCCGCGTTGGTGGCGGCCTCGAAAACGTCCGCGACCGGGGAACCTGGGTAGCCGGTGAGGAGGTTGAGCCCGGCTTCCAAACCACCCTTGAGGATGAGTTCGTTGCCGGTGTAGATTTCGGTGCCCTTGTCTTTTGTGAATCGTGGGTCCATGTGACCTCTAAATTACAGTTAATAGCCTCATAAAACAAGCCACAGTCGCGCCCCGAAGGGAAGAAACCTTGATTTCAACCATGGTTAAAGACGTTTACCCCACCCCCAAAGACAGGCAAAAACCATTTAGTCACGGATGAAGACGGATGGCAAATTCTTGATTTAAGAGAAAAACAAAAATCTTTATCTGTGTTCATCCGTGTTCATCTGTGGCAAAAATGCTTTTGGTTGTTTTTTAAATCAGCGGCAGAGGGTTGATGGCTTTGCCGTTTTTGCGGATCTCGAAATGGAGGTGCGGCCCCGTGACCCGGCCCGTGGCCCCGACCTTGCCGATGAGCTCCCCCCGGCGGACCTTGTGGCCCTGCTTGGTCAGGATTTTCGACAAATGGCCGTAGTAGGTGAGGTAGCCGTTGGCGTGGCGGATCTGGATCAGGTTGCCGTAGCCCCCGGAAACCCCGGCGAAGATCACCCTGCCGCCGGCGGCGGCGTAAACCGACTCGCCCCACTTGGCCTTGAAGTCCATGCCCTTATGGAGTTTGGTCTCGCCCGTGATGGGGTCGGTGCGGTAGCCGAAGCCGGAGGTCCAGCCCTTGCCCCAGCCGGCGAAGGGAATGCCGAAAAAGCCCCGGTTGCCGAAATAGTCCCGCCATTCCTTGACCATATGGATGGGTTTCACGTCGGGAATGAACAGCACGTCCCCTTCCTTGAGCCCCTTCCACCAGGTAATCCCGTTCTCGTCCTTCAGGATTTTCTCGTCGCTTTTATAGATCGCCGCGATTTGGGCGAGTTTTTCCCCCTTCTGCACCGTGTGGAGGACGCCCTTGCGGTTCATGATGTTGAGGGATTGATGGATGCTGGCCTTGAAGGGCATGTCCGGATTGGCGCCGAGGAGGGTGTTGATGGTGACGTTATTGTCGGTGGCGATGCTCCAGTAATTCTCGCCCAGCTCCACCTTATGGACCACCACGGTCAATTTCTTGGAGCGGAGTCGCTTGAGGTCGATGGACTCGGCCTCGCCCGTATCGGTGGTTTTGTCCGCGTCGGAAGAGGCCGTGTCCACC
>CAZUXW010000003.1:94334-98515 GCA_964624625.1 uncultured bacterium | reverse complement strand
AATGATGTGAGCGATGAAAATCAAAACAAAAAGGGACAGAATAAACCGTAAAATAAATACGATGACCCTCACCTGCGAACTATTTCTCTGATCCGAAAAAAACAATCCATAGAGCAGAAGGCCCAAATAACCGAGAAACACGAAATATGAGTCATTTTTCGCCTTTTTAATTTCTGGAAAGAAAAAGGAAAAAGCCGAAATAACCATCACCCAAAATAAAACCTCAACGGCAATGCCGATGGTCATCTGGATTTTTTTATCAAAAGGGGCCAATTTCCAGCCTTTTAAATACTTTATCCACCAACCGTTAAAAGTTATTATGCCATTATGCTCAAGAAAATCAGTCTCAGCGTCATGATTTTCACCTATCTTTTCGCCGGGACGGCGCATTTCACGAATTTCAAATACTTCGTCAGTATCGTTCCCGGGTTCCTGCCCAAGCCGGAGGCGTTGGTTTGCTTGACGGGAGCCCTCCAGATTTTTTTGGCCCTTTTCCTGGCCCTGTCCCTGACCCGGCGATGGGCTTGCTACGGCATTCTGTTCCTTTGGAGCGCGGCCTTGCCGGTAAACCTTTTTGTCCTTTATGCCGGGGGAGCCGGGATTCCTTTGTCCCACGGCCAATTGGTGGGCATGATTCCATTTCATCTAGCCCTCATGGGCTGGGCCTATTGGCACAGCCTGCCGGAAAAAAAGGCTGGAATTGAACCACGGAGTTAACAGAGTTACGCGGAGTGAAGTTAGAAAATTATTTCTAATTCTATTCCCTCATGAGTACTCTGTTATCTCTGTGTAACTCTGTGGTAAAGGTATTCACGTGTCCCATTCGGAACGGCTTCAACGCATCGAGAATTACGGCATCTACCATAAAAATTTCCAGGAGTTCCTCAAGGAATTTCCTAGGGAGATGTGGACCTTCAAACCCGACCAGGACCATTGGAGCATCCAGGAGATTATTTTGCACCTGCTGGACACGGAGATGAATTCCTACGTCCGCTACCGCACTTGCGTCGCTGAACCGGGCAAAACCATCACCCCCTTCGACCAGGACAAGTGGTCGAAAGCCCTGCGCTATAGCGACCGGAACGCCGAGGAAGCGGTCCGCGTTCTTCAATGGGTGATCCAAATGAACTATGAGCTGTTGAAATCCCTGCCGGAGGAAACCTTTTCCAACACGGTGATTCACCCGGAAAGGGGCGTCCAAACCTTGGACCAGGCTGTCACCGTCTACTTTAACCATATTCCCCACCACATCGAGCAGATGCGCAAGCGCCACCGCGAGTGGAAAAACCAACAGAAGAAATAATCAACGACAATTTTCACCACAGGCTGCCTTCGGCGGCCACCGAGGCACAGTTAAGGATAAATAATGGATTGATAATCATTTTGGCCGTGTCTCTGTGGTTGCCATAGGCAACCTGTGGTAATGACTTTTGTTTAAGCCGTGGGCATCTGGTAGGCCGCGCGGAAGCGCCGGATGGGTTGGTCTTCCTTGTCGATGAAATCCTCAAAGGCCTGGGATTTTAAGCCGATTTGCGTGAAGAGGGCCAGGTCGTTTTTGGTGACGGGCCAGGGAGGGCCTTCGGGAAACTCATTCGGATCCTTAGCCCGGGTGATGACCAAAACGACGCCTTGGGGAGCCAGGCACAAGGCCATGGCTCGAACCGCCTCCTCCCGGAGGGGGGATTGGAGGGATTGAAGGGTGTAAATTTCCACCACCAGGTCGAAAAAGTTTTTCCATCCGGCTGGGGCATGGAGCAGGTCCTGGATTTCATAACGGACTTTCGAGAGGGGATGCCGTTTCCGGCACCAATCGATGGCCGTGGGGGAAACGTCAAAGGCCGTCACGGAAAAACCACGGCGGGAAAGTTCTTCCGCGTCATCCCCCAGTCCGCAGCCTACCACCAAAACTTTCCGGCCGGAAGGCAGGGGATTGGTATCGAGCCATTCCATCAAGTGGGGATTGGGATTGAGGTTGGCCCAGGGAATAGCCAGTTCATCCCCCTGGGCGGCGGCATAGACGGCCTCAAACCAGCCGAGGGGATCGTTTTTTTTCAGGTACTCTTCGGCGTGCATTTGAACGAGAATACGGGTGATTTCCATGGGTCCTCCCGGCGTCTTGGTTGGTTTAAAGAGAGCAAGAGCGGTGCCAGGATTGGGACGGAAATAACGGGATTTGTTAAACCAACGAAACGTTTTTGTGAAAATGAGGGGACGATTTTGTAGTAACAGCGGCGGGACATCATCGGTGGCACCTTTCTCCGATTAAAATGGAGCGGCCTTGAATATTCTTCACGTCTTAAGCGGGGATTTTGTGGCGGGATCCGAAACCTCCACGGCGGCGGTCATCGACCGGCAAATCCAAGGGGGCCACCGGGTTTGGATCGCCGCCGGAAAATTCACGCACGCGACCCAGGCGAGGATTTATTCCGTTCCCATTTACAACCGGGGCCTTGTTCAACGCTTCCTGAATATCCGCCGGTTGATCCAAATCATCCGGGATGAAAAGATTGATATTGTTCACGCCCATTCCCGGGCGGCCAGCTGGGTGAGCTACTGGGCCTGCTTTAGGACTGGTACGGCTTATCTCTCCACATTCCACGGGCGCCAGCACCTCCATTTTTCCAACAAGCGGTTTAATATTTACGGGCCCCGGTGCGCGGCGGTTTGCGAGAACATCCGGGAACAGATGCTGGAAGAAACCAGGGTGTTTCAACCGGAACAAATCACGGTGATCCGCAACGGGATCAATCTAAAGCCGAACCACAGATAAGAGCTGTTTAGCCACAGATGAACACGGATTAACACGGATAAGGTTTAAAAGAATGAATTTTTTGAATTTAAAACCAAAAAGACTTATCTGTGTTCATCCGTGTTCATCTGTGGCAAAACATGATTTTGTCAATTTTATTTATTTCGGGGTGTTTTGTGGCTGATCCTATCATCCTTATTGTCGGGAGGCTTTCGGGGCCCAAGAACGGCGTCATCCTTTCCATTCTCCGGAATGTCGCGCCCAAGGTCGTCCAAAAAATACCCAGGGCCAGGTTTGTGGTGGTGGGAGGCCCGGTCGCCGATGAACATTCCGAATTGGAAAAAAAATTTCCCTATATCACCTTTGCCGGCCACCAAAAGAATTTGAAATTCTTCTACCAGAAAGCCTCCGTTGTCGTGGGAGCGGGCCGGGTGGCCTTGGAAGCCATGGCCCTTCAAAAGCCCGTCCTCGCGGTCGGGGAGAGGCTCTATGTGGGGCCCCTATTGCCGGATAAGGCGGAACTGGCGAAAGCCACGAACTTCGGGGATTGTTCCGGCAAGGAGGATTTTGAATGGACCCAAATGGCGGAGGATCTTTTGGGCCTGCTTCAAAATAAAAACTTGAGGGAAAAGACGGCTAAAACAGGTTACGGCCTCCTTCGTTCCGACTATGACATGGAAAAAATCTATCCCCGAATGGAAAAACTCTACCAAAGGGTTTATGCGGATAAAAACCTCGCCCCTTTCCATGAACTTCCCGTTTTGATGTACCACCGGGTGGTGGAAAAGGATCCCCTTTTCACCAAGTTCAACCTGCAGGTCACCCAAAAAAACCTGGAAAAACAATTGCTCTTCCTAAAGGTCCGGGGTTTTCAATCCATCACCTTTGAGGATATCCTCACCCGGCGCCTGCCCACCAAGCCCATTGTGCTCACCTTTGACGACGGTTATGAGGACAATTACCGCTATTTATTCCCCCTGTTGAAGAAATTCCAGATGAAGGCGGTAGTCTATTTGTTGGGCAACCGGAGGCATCGGACGAATTTCTGGGACACGCCCAAGGGTGAACCGGAAGTACCGTTGTTAAGGCCCCCCCAAATCCTGGAGATGGCCAAAAGCGGGCTCGTGGAATTCGGCGCCCATTCCTTGAACCACGCCAAACTCACGGAACTGCGGGCTCCCGAAATCGAGAGGGAAGTGGCTGGTTCCAAGGCGGCGCTGGAGGCCTTCCTGAAAAAACCCGTGGTTTCTTTCGCCTATCCTTACGGCGCTGTGAATGAGGAAATTAAGCAAATCACCGAAAGGGTTGGCTATACTTTCGGCGTCGCGGTCAACAGCGGGCCGACCAGGTTCGGCGGGGACTTGATGGAAATCCGGCGGGTCCACATGTTCCCGGATACCTCCATCTTTGATTATTTCAAGAAAACCAGCGG